>NZ_JANZZD010000007.1:0-112348 GCF_026419595.1 Tepidiforma sp.
ATCGAGCTCCTCACCCCCGAAGCGGCGTACCCCGTCATCAAGCCCCTGTTCATCGCGTGGGCGACGCCCCGGAACCTCGTCATCCACCGGTCGGCGGAGCTGTGGCGCGTGTCGACCTTCCGGCCGCCGAAGAAGGGCCTCCCGGTGCACGTCGCGGTCTACCGCGACACCGACGGGCAGCCGCAGGGGTATGCGGTCTACTCGGCGCAGGGGGTGGAGCACCGGCCGGACGAAGGTGAGCAGGAGCTCCGGGTGGCCGAGTTCGTGGCCCTCACGCCGGGGGCCTGGGCGGCGCTGTGGGAGTTCCTGCGGGCGCACGACCTCGCGCGGCGGATCGAGTGGAAGGGCGTGCCGCCGGACGACCCGGCCCCGGAGCTCCTCCTCGAGCCGCGCGTGCTGAACCGGCAAACGCAGGACGCGATCTGGATGCGGGTGGTCGATGCGGCCAGCGCGCTGGCGGCGCGGCCGTACGGTGCCGAGGGCCGGCTGGCGATTGGCATCGTCGCCGACCCGGAGTGTCCATGGAACGAAGGCACGTGGCAGCTCGAATCCTCCGGCAGCCATGCCGAGGCGCGGCGGTTCGACGGCAAACCAGACCTCACGATGCCGCCGGCGGTGCTCGCCTCGCTCCTGGCCGGTCATCGGAGCGCGACGTTCCACGCGCGGGCGGGCCGGCTCGAAGCAGCCGACGATCGCGCGCTGCGCCTCGCCGATGCGATGTTCCGGACCGAGTACGAACCGTTCTGTCCAAACGGGTTCTGAAGTCCGGAGCCGGGCGGTCAGCTGCCGCCGGTGCCGACGAGGCCGAGGTAGCGGTCGCGGTCGACCGCACGCGCCGGCTTGTGCTTCACGTCGTCGGGGCCCATCGCGCGGAGCCAGCAGGCGAACTCGAGCAGGATGCCGTCGGGGTCCTGGAAGTAGAAGGAGCGGATAAAGGTCCCTTCATGCACTTCGCGCGAGACCTGCCGGGGGCTGTCGTCGTGGTTCAGGATCGGTGTGACGGCGATGCCCTTGGCTTTGATCTTTTCGTAGTACTCGTCGAACTTCTCCGGCGGGACATCGAAGGCGACGTGGTTCATCGAGCCGTGGGCGGTGGCGAGCTCGCCTTCGCCGGGCATACCGGCCGGGGCGGCGATGCCGGGCGCGGCCTCCGGCGCGTTCGGGAACCAGAAGAAGGCGAGCGAGTCGCCATTGCCGATGTCGAAGAAGAAGTGCTGGCCCATGTTGTTGGGCAGCTCGATGGTCTTGATGAGGGGCATGCCGAGGACGTTCGAGTAGAAGTCGACCGTGCGCTCCATATCGCGGCAGACGAGCGCGAGGTGGTTGATGCCGCGGAATTCGAATTCGGTGTTCTTGCGTTCCATGCTGCCTCCCTGCCGCCGGTCCCGGACGGCGTTCCAAAATTTTAGCGCAGCAGGTCAAGCGGCGGCGCCGCGCTCACTCGATGTCGGCGCGGCGGCTACCGAAGCGGTCCCAGTGGGTCACCGCGGAGAGCGGCTTCCGCGGGGCGACGCCGAACCGGCCGCGCGGGCGGCCCATCGGGACGAGTGCCGCCAGCTCGTACCGGTCGGGGATGGCGAGCAGGGCGCGAACCTCATCCTGGTAGATGCGGATGACGGTCGTCAGCGTCGTGCCGATGCCGAGCGCGCGGGCAGCGAGCATGAAGTTCTGGACCGCCGGGTAGACGGAGGCCCACGGCGTACCGACATCGAGCGGGCCTTCGGCATCGTGGAGGGTCATGCTGATGTTCGGCATGAGGAAGAGGACGATGACGGGCGCTTCGTGGAGGTGCTCGGCGAGGTAGCGGGCCGAGGCGACGGTTCGGCGGTGGCGCTCTGCCTCGGCGTCGTCGCGGAAGGGCGGCGTGGCGGCGAGCATGGCCGGTTCGTACCGGTCGTAGGCGCGGCGGTAGATGTCGCCGAGGCTGCGGCGGAGCGCTTCATCGCGGACGACGAGGAACTGCCAGGGCTGGATGTTGCCGCCGCTCGGCGCCTGGCGCGCGGCCCGGAGGCAGGTCAGCACCTCCTCGTCCGTGATCGGCTCGTCCGTGAACCGCCGGATGGCGCGGAGCGTCAAGATGCCGTCGATCAGGTCCACGGGGCCTCCCTGCTCAGAGCATGAACGTATCGGTCGGCAGGCCGAGCATGATGCGGCCGACGACCTCGTAGGTCGGCAGGCCGACCATGACGTGCTGTGTGAGGGTGTGGATGTCGCGGAAGTGGCGCTGGAGGGGGCTCGCTTCGTAGATGCTCGTGCCGCCGCCGAGGTCGTAGCAGATATCGACCGCGCGGGTGCAGCTCCGCGCTGCGTGGGTGGCGGCGAGCCGGAGCCCGGCCCGGTCATCGAGCGAGAGCACCTCGCCGCGCTCTGCTGCGGCCCAGGCGCTGCCGATCGCGTCAGCAAGGAGCGCCCGGCTGCTCCGGAGCAGGGCTTCGGCCTCGGCGATGCCGGCCTGCGCCGCCGCGCGCTCGGCGAGGACGCGGCGGCTGCCAGTCGGGGTTTTTGCCCCGGCAAGGCTGACGAGTTCGTCGATCGCCGCACGCGCGATGCCGAGGCCGACCGCCGCGACGCCGAGCGCCAGCAGCCCGTACATCGGGAAGCGGTAGAGCGGGCCTTCGGGCCAGGGCTGGACGCCGCCGATGCCGGCGGTGTGGCGCTCCGGCACGAACAGGTCCGCGACTTCGTAATCGTGGCTGCCGGTGCCGCGGAGACCCGAGACGTGCCAGGTATCGTGGATGACGTAGTCGCCGGCGCGGAAGAACGCCATGCGGAGGTGCGGGTGGCCGCCGGGAAGGGTCTCCGGCGCTCCGCTTTCGTCGACGACGGTGACGCCGCCGAGGAGCCAGGTGCAGTGGGGCGAACCGCTGCCGTAGGCCCAGCGGCCCGTTACCCGGTAGCCGCCTTCGACCCGCCGGGCAGTCCCCCGCGGCATGAGCATGCCGCCGGTGATCGAGCCGGGGTCGCCGTGGATCTCCCGCGCGCCCTCCGGCGGGAGGAGGGCCGCGGTAATGCCGGTGGTGGCGGCGATCATCAGGCACCAGCCGGCTGCGCCGTCGCCAGCGGCGACGGTTTCGATCGCCCCGACGAGGGCAGCGACGGTGGCCTCGGCGCCGCCGAGTTCGCGCGGCACGAGCATCCGGAACAGGCCGGCGTCGCGCAGGGCGGCGACGACCGGGGGAGCGAGCCTCCGGTCCCGCTCGGATTCGTCGGCGTGGCGGCGGGCGAGCGGCGCTATCTCCCGCGCCGCATCGATGAGCGATGACGTGGCGGCCGGCATGGCAGCAACCTCCTGCAGGCCGCGAAGCGTAGGCGCCGCGGTGGCGCTTCGCAAGATATCAGGCGGCCTTCTTCGAACCGAACGGCCAGGGGAAGCGGCGCTTCTTCTCGTTCCGTTCTTCGGCGGGGCCGGCGAAGCCCCGGCCGCAGCCCTGGCAGTAGGCGTAGACGTTCAGGTTTTCGCGGCCGCACCACGGGCACTTCCGCATCGTTCTCCCCCTCGGCGAATCCCGGACGAGCGCCGGGAACCTTCGTGTGCGGGGATTGTACCCCGCTCAGCGGAAGCGGCGCGCCGCGAGGATGGGCCAGGTATCGATGATTTCGCCACCGCGCCGGACGTAGTACACGTCGTGCAGGTTCAGCGTGGTGTCGCCGTGGCTCGGGATGAGCTCGATGCGGTCGCCCGGCGCGAGCGCGGAGACACCGTCGCCGACGATGATGGCGTGTTCTTCGCTCAGCCGGGCGGCGCGGAGCCTGCCGTCGGGCGAGACGGGCGGACCGAACTCGTTGGTCAGTGACTTCATGCCGCAATCGGCCACGGCGTAGCGTTCTTTGACCGACGTGATGGTGGTCAGCAGCGTCAGCGCGAAACGGAACTGACCGGGGATGAACGGCTCGTTGTGGAGGTCGTTGAAGACGTAGGTGCCGGCCTGGAGTTCGGTGACGAACGGCATGGCAGCGGCGATGGGGACGCTGGCGGTGCCGGAGGTCGAGACGATGGCGGGCGCCAGCCCGGCTTCGGCGAGCGCCTCCACGTGCCCCCGAACGGTGTCCAGCGCCTGGCGGATGAGCGCCTCCCGCGGCCCGGCTTCGGGCTGGCCGTACATGTGGCCCTCGTAGCCCATGATGCCCCGGTAGTCGATGCCCTCCTCGAGGAGGAGGCGGGCGAGGCGGACGGTCTCCGCCGGGTCGGCGGTGCCGCAGCGGTGCATGCCTGCGTCGACTTCGATCACAGCGGCAGCGCGGACGCCGGCTTCGCGGGCGGCGCGGGCGAGCTCGCGGACGTTGAACTCCGATTCGACAGCGATGGTGATATCGACGCCACGGCGCAGGAGCGCGGTGAGGCGTGCGAGCTTTGGTGCGCCGACGACCTGGTTGGCCATGAGGATCGGACCGAGCCCGGCGTCGGCGAGCACCTCGGCCTCGCCGAGCTTGGCGACGGAGATGCCAATGGCGCCGGCCGCCAACTGCATGCGGGCAACCTGGGGGCACTTCGGTGTCTTGAAATGCGGCCGAAGGCGGACCGGGCTGCCCCCGAGCAGGCGCTGCATGCTGGCGATGTTGTCTTCGACAGCATCGAGGTCGAGCAGGAGGGCCGGGGTATCGATCTCTTCGAGGTGCATGGCGGGGACTGTACGGCGCAGCGGGCGCGGCCGCCAGCCCGGTCAGCCGCTGCGGCCTGCCTCGAGGGCGGCGTACTTCGCCTTGCGGGCTTCCTTCGCCCGGAGCGCCGGGTTGAGCTCGGCTTTGCGGATGCGGATGGCCTTCGGCGTCACCTCGACCATCTCGTCCGGGGCGATGAGGGTGAGCGCCTGTTCGAGGCTGGGCGGCTGCGGCGGGACCAGCTTGACGGCGATGTCGGACGTCGAGCTGCGGATGTTCGTGAGGTGCTTCGCGCGGCAGACGTTCACATCGAGGTCGTTGTCGCGGCTGTGGAGGCCGACGACCATGCCGACGTAGACCTCGTCGCCGGGGCTGATGAAGAGGATGCCGCGCTCCTGGGCGGCGGCGATGCCGTAGGCAAGGGCGGTGCCGGTTTCGCTGGCGACGAGCGCGCCGGAACGGTGCCGGCTGATGTCGCCGGCCCACGGCCGGTAGCCGAGGTACTCGGTGTTCATGATGCCTTCGCCGGCGGTGCCGGTGACGAACGTATCGCGGAAGCCGATGAGGCCCCGGGTCGGGATGTCGAATTCGAACCGGACGCGCCCGTCCTCGCCGGAGTGCATCCCGACCATCTGCGCTTTGCGGCCGGAGAGTGCCTCGATGAGGAAGCCGGTGGCGGACTCCGGCGCTTCGATGTAGAGGCGCTCGAACGGCTCTTCGCGGCCGGCGGGCCCATCGCGGAGGATGACTTCTGGCCGCGTGACGGCGAACTCGAACCCTTCGCGGCGCATCGTCTCGACGAGGATGGCGAGGTGGAGCTCGCCGCGGCCGCTGACGATGAACTGGTCGGGAGAATCGCCTTCTTCGACGCGGAGCGCGATGTTCGTCTCGACTTCGCGGAAGAGGCGCTCGCGAAGCTGACGGCTGGTGACGAACTGGCCTTCGCGCCCGGCGAACGGCGAATCGTTGACGCGGAACGTCATCTTCACGGCCGGCGGCTCGAGCGCGATGGCGGGCAAGGGCTCGGTGACCTCGGGCGCGGCGAGCGTCTCGCCGATGAGGACGTCCTGCACGCCGGTGACGGCGACGATGTCGCCGGCTTCCGCGGACTCGAGCTCGACGCGGTCGAGGCCGCGGAAGCCGAAGACTTGCCCAACGCGGAAGTTCGAGACCGCGCCGTCGTGGGCGAAGCGCTGGATCGCCATGCCCGGCCGGACGGCACCGTCCCGAATCCGTCCGACGGCGATGCGGCCGCGGTAGCTGTCGTAGAGCAGCGTGGTCACCAGCATCCGGAAGGGGGCGGAGGCGTCGCATTCCGGCGGCGGGATGTGGTCGAGAATGGCCCGGAAGAGCGGCCCCATGTCGCCGGAGCGGACATCAGGCGAGGTGCCTGCGTAGCCGTCGCGCGCGCTGGCGTAGATGACCGGGAATTCGAGCTGGTAGTCGTGGGTCGCGAGTTCGAGGAAGAGGTCGGAGGTGAGGTCGAGCACCTCGGCCGGGCGGGCGTTCGGACGGTCGATCTTGTTGATGACGACGACGGGGTGGAGGCCGAGCTCGAGGGCCTTGCGCAGGACGAAGCGGGTCTGGGGCATCGGCCCTTCGGCAGCATCGACCACGAGCAGGCAGCCGTCGGCCATGTTGAGGACGCGCTCCACTTCGCCGCCGAAGTCAGCGTGGCCCGGCGTGTCGATGATGTTGATGCGGACGCCGGCGTGCTCGATGGCGGCGTTCTTCGCCATGATCGTGATGCCCTTCTCGCGCTCGAGCGGGTTCGAATCGAGGATCAGCTCGCCGACCTGCTCGTTCTCCCGGAAGACGCGGGATTGTTTGAGCAGCGCGTCGACGAGGGTCGTCTTCCCGTGGTCGACGTGGGCGATGATGGCGACGTTGCGGATGTCGGCGCGGCGCTCGGGCATAGTTCCAGTGTGCGGGAGCGTTCGAGTCCGGTGAAGCCGAGCCGGGACGCCGCCGCCCCACTTTGCGAAACCGGAGCGCGGGCCGCACACTGGAGGCAGCATGACCGGAGGGCCGCGATGAGCAGCAGCTATGACCTGATCCAGGAACTCGTCGCCGGGAAGCGGCCGGATGCAGACCTCGTCCGGCCAAAGGACATCATGCCGTTCGTCATCGAGAGCGACGGCCGGCGCGAACGGGCCTATGACATCTACTCGCTCCTCCTGAAGGAGCGGATCGTCTTCCTCGGCACGCCGATCGACGCGATGGTGGCGAACCTCGTCGTCGCGCAGCTCCTCTACCTCGCCCGCGAGGACGACGAGAAGGACATCATGATGTACATCAACTGCCCGGGCGGGAGCGTGACGGCGGGGCTGGCGATTTATGACACGATGAACCTGATCCGGCCGAACGTCTCGACGCTGTGCATGGGTCTGGCCGCGAGCATGGGCACGGTCATCCTCTGCTCGGGCGCAAAGGGGAAGCGGTACGCGCTCCCCCACAGCACGATCCACCTGCACCAGGTGCTCGGCGGCGCGCAGGGCCAGGCGCGGGACATCGAAATCCAGGCGCGGGAGACGCTCCGGCTCCAGCGGGTGCTCCGCACGATCATCCAGGAGCGGACGGGCCAGCCGATGGAGAAGATCGAGCACGACACGGACCGCGACTTCTGGCTCGACCCGCCGGCGGCGAAGGAGTACGGACTCATCGACGAAATCCTGGACCGGCCGCCGAAGGGCGAGGGGAGCCCCAACGGCAAGGTGGCCGCGAACTAGCTCCCCCGCCGGTCCGAACGACACCAGGTAAACGAACGCGCCCCCGGAAGTTCCCGGGGGCGCTTCTGTTTCGGTCGAACCGGGCGCGTCAGGCGGCGCCGGCGGCCTCGACGGCCTTTTTCGCCGCTTCGAACAGGCCGTTGGCGCGGATGAGCGGGAGGCCGGATTCCTTGATGAGCTGCTCGCCCTCGGCGAGGTTGGTGCCGACCAGCCGCATGACCACCGGCACGTCGATCTTCATCTGGCGGTGCGCCTCGATGACGCCCTGGGCGATGATGTCGACCCGGGCCATTCCGCCGAAGATGTTGACGAGGATCGCCTTCACAGCGGGGTCTTCGAGGATGACCTTCATGGCGTTGACGACGCGCTGCGGGTCGTTGACGGTGCCGATATCGAGGAAGTTCGCGGGTTCGCCGCCGGCGAGCTTGATGGTATCCATGGTCGCCATGGCGAGGCCCGCGCCATTGACGATGCAGCCGATGTTGCCGTCGAGCTTGATGAAGTTCGCGACACCGAGCTGCTGCGCCTTCACCTCGAGCGGGTCCTCCTCATCGAGGTCGCGCAGGGCGGCGAGCTCCTTCTGGCGAAAGAGCGCGTTGTCGTCGATGTTCAGCTTGGCATCGACGGCCACGACACGGCCGTCGGCAGTGAGCGCGAGCGGGTTGATTTCGACGAGACTGGCGTCGGTCGCCATGAGGGTTCGGTAGAGGCCTTCGACGACCTTGCCGAACTGGTCGGCCTGGTCGCCGCTGAAGCCGAGCCGGGCAGCCAGCGTACGGCCGATGTAGGGCGAGTAGCCGGCGGCCGCCGGGACGGGCATGCGGACGATCGCCTCGGGGTTGTTGTGGGCGACGACTTCGATCTCCTGGCCGCCCTCGGCGGACGCCATGATGAGGGGACATCCCTGCATGCCGTCGATGATGGCGGCGAGGTAGTACTCCTTGGCGATGTCGGTCTGTTCGGCCACGAGGACGTTCTTGACGAGCTTGCCTTCGGGGCCGGTCTGGATGGAGACGAGGTGCTTGCCGAGGATGGCGGCGGCGGCCTGCTCGGCCTCTTCGGCGGTATCAGCGAGGCGGACGCCGCCGACGCGGTCGCCGCGAACCTTGCCGGAGTAGTTCTCCGGGTCGCTGATGAGCTTCTGGTACATGTCGGCGGTTTCGGACTGCGCGACGAGGCGGCCCTTGCCGCGGCCGCCGGCATGAATCTGCGCCTTCACCACGACCTTGCCGCCGAGTTCCTCGGCAATCTTGCGCGCCTCGGCCGGGGTCGCGGCGACGCGGCCCGCGGTGACCGGCACGCCGTTCTTCGCGAGCAGGTCGCGCGCCTGGTACTCATGAAGTTTCATGGGGTGCTCCGGTAGGGATTGCGGAGGAAGCGTACCGCCTCGGGCCGCTAGCCGATAGCGCGGCGGGCGAGGACGACGGTGATGTTGTCGGGGCCGCCAGCATCGTTCGCGAGGCCGACGAGGAGGGACGCGGCGCGCTCGAGGTCCGGCGAGCGCAGGGCCTCGGCCAGCGCGTCGGCCGGGACGAGGTGGTAGAGCCCGTCGGTCGCGAGCAACACGGCCTCCGGGACGGGCAGGTCGCCGGCGTCCGGTTCGAGCTCGCCGGCCATGCCGAGGCAGCGGGTGAGGACGTTCGCCAGGCCGGGGTGGCCGCCCGGCTCGGCGGCGAGGTTGTGGTCGCGGGTGACTTGCCGGAAGCCGTCTGCATGGAGGACGTAGAGGCGGGAATCGCCGACGTGAACCCAGCGGAGGGCCGCAGATTCGAGGAGCGCGGCGGTCAGCGTGGTCCCGGCCCCGGGGGTGCCGAGGCGGGCGGCGGCGTCCCGGAGCCGGCGATTCAACGCAGCCACGCCAGCCACGAGGTCGCTTGCCTCTCCCGGGCGGTCGATGAGCCAGCGGGCGAGGTCGTCGACGGCGTAGCGCGCGGCCCAGGCGCCGTTGGGGTGGCCGCCCATGCCATCCGCGACAGCGAGCAGCAGGCCGGCGGAGGTCTCCCGCACCAGCCAGGCATCCTGGTTTTCAGCCCGGCGTCTGCCGATATCGGTCGCAGCGGCCCAGCGCCAGCCGCGCCACGTGCCCCCGGCGAGTTCGCTCATGCCCGACTACGATACTGCCCCGGGCGAGCGTACGCCCGGGGCAGCGGAGCCTTCGCGAAGGCGCGAGACCGGGAGATTACTGGCGGCGCGAGGCGGCCCAGCCCATGCCGGCGAAACCGAGCGAGGCGAGGCCGGCCATCGCCACGATCCACCAGGCGCTCGGCGCGTCCGCATGGGCCCGGGACGTGCCGGCGACGGGAGGGCGCGGGGTCGGCGTCGCGGCCGGCGGCTGGGTCGCGGCGGGGGTCGGGGTGGCGCTCGTCAGCGCGAGGTCGAGCTGGACGAGCTCGTAGTTCCGCCACGAGCCGGTTTGCGGCGCGGCCCGGCCGCCGACCACGAAGGTGACCTGGGCGCCCGGGGTGCCGCAGCCAGCCTGGGTGGCCGCGCCGGCGACGTCGATGACGTAGCGGGCCTGGCCGCCCTGCAGGAACACCGTCGCCACGCCGCAGCTGGTGCTGCCGACGCGCGCCTCGATCGGTGTGCCGGCGGGCGCCGGCTGCCCGTCGATGGTGACGCTGCCGGCGAACCGGGACGGCGGCTCGGGCGGCGACTGGGCGAACGCGGTATCGGCCGCGAACGTGCTGCCTGCGAGGAGCGCGGCCACAACTGCCGCGCCGGCGAGTCGTTTCAACGGATGCATGCTGCTCCCTCCATCCGGTCGCTGGTTTCGTTGACTCCAACGAGTATGCCGGCCGGGAATGTTCCGGGGGATGGTTTCGTGGCAGCGCTGTGTAATCTGCGTGTGAAACGTGCAGTTGGGTAAAGGCCGGGTCAACCGGCCGGGGCGGGATGGACCGCGGGGATCAGGTCGGTGCGCAGGTAGGGCTGGAGCACGCGGGGCACGGCGATGCTGCCGTCCGGCTGCTGGTAGTTCTCCATCACGGCGATGACGGTGCGCGGCAGGGCGAGGCCAGAGGCGTTGAGCATGTGGGGGTGCCGCGGCGCGGCTTCCTGCGCCGGGCGGTAGCGGATGTTGGCGCGGCGCGCCTGGAAATCGAGGCAGTTGGAGGCGGAGCTGACCTCGAGCCATTCGCCCTGGCCAGGCGCCCACACCTCGAGGTCGAACGTGCGCGAGGCGTTGAAGCCGAGGTCGCCGCTGCAGAGCGCGACCACGCGGTGGGGGAGCTCGAGCGCGGCCGCGATGTGCTTCGCGCGGCTGACGAGCAGGTCCAGCTCGGCGGCGCTCTGCTCCGGCTCGCAGTAGACGAACATCTCGACCTTCTCGAACTGGTGGCCGCGCTTGATGCCGCGCACGTCGCGTCCGGCGCTCATCTTCTCGCGGCGGAAGCAGGGCGTGTGCGCGACGAACCGCTGCGGGAGCTGCCCCGGCGGGATGATCTCGTCCCGGTGGTAGTTGACGAGCGCCACCTCGGCCGTCGGGATGAAGTAGAAGTCTTCCTCGGCGTCGCGGTAGAGGTTGTCGCGGAACTTGGGCAGCTGGCCGGAGGCGAGCAGCGACGCTTCGGAGAGCATGTAGGGCACGTAGGCCTCGGTGAAGCCGGCCGCGGTATGCTCATCGAGCATGAACTGGATGAGGGCGCGCTGGAGCCGGGCGAGCGGCCCCTTCAACACGTAGAAGCGCGAGCCGGCCATCCGCGCGCCGCGTTCGATATCGAGGCCGTCGACGATCGTCCCGAGCTCCCAGTGAGGACGGGGAACGAAATCGAAGGCGCGGGGCTCGCCGATGCTCTCGACGACGACGTTCGAGGTCTCGTCCGGGCCGCGCGGGACGGCCTCGTCGACGATGTTCGGGACTTCGTAGAGCCGCTGCTGGAGTTCGTCTTCGACGGCGCGGAGCTTCGTTTCGAGGCGCTGGATTTCATCGCCGACGAGCCGCATCTCGGCGATGCGGAGTTCGCGCTCGGAAGGGTCCTTCGCTGCGCCGATGGCTTTGCTCGCCGCGTTGCGCTTCGCCCGCAGGGATTCGACCTGCTGGAGGAGCTGGCGGCGCTGCTCGTCGAGCTGGAGGATGCGGTCGATATTGACGTCGGCGTTGCGCAGGAGCATGTCGCGGCGAACGCGCTCGGCGTTTTCGCGAATGAACTGGATACTCAGCATCCGGTCGAGCTCCCCCGGGCCGCGGCTGCCTCGATGGCGCGGAGGCCGAGGAGGCGGACGTCCTCGGCAACGTGCACGAGCGTACCATCGGGTGCCGGGAGCGCAACCGAAGCGGCGATCTCGTCGTAGGCGACCCAGCGGTGAGGGCCGTGGGGGATCGGGGCGGTGAAATCGACCTCGACGAGGGCCCGCGTGAAGTAGACGTGGTCGATGTGCTGGTGGAAGGGCTGGTCGGGCCGGACGATGTCTTCGATGAGGATGACCGCCGGGGGCGGGAGAACGAGCGGGCGCTCGACCCGGAGCAGGCCGGGCGGCGGGATGACGTCGACCTCGAGCCCGGCTTCTTCGCGGGCCTCACGGATGGCGCCCTGCACCGGGTCCTCGTTCGGTTCGAGGTGGCCTCCGGGCGGCAGCCACATCCGCAGGCCGCGGTGCCAGAGCAGGAGCGTGCGCTCGCCCGCGACGATGTAGGCGGTGGCCGTGTGGTGGCGCTCGACCGGGCCGGCCATTCAGTCCTCGATGGAGCGGACCGGCGGGAAGAGGATGACCTCGCGGATGGAGGACTGGCCGGTCAGCAGCATGACGAGGCGGTCGATGCCCATCCCGAAGCCGCCGGTGGGCGGCATCCCGTGCTCGAGCGCGAAGAGGAAGTCTTCGTCGACGAGCTCCACTTCGTCGTCGCCGGCCGCCTTGAGGGCGAGCTGCTGCTCGAAGCGCTGGCGCTGGTCGAGCGGGTCGTTGAGCTCGGTGTAGGCGTTGCCGCATTCGAAGCCGGCGATGAAGCATTCGAACCGTTCGACGAGCCGGGGATTCCCGGGCTTCCGCTTCGCGAGCGGCGACAGCTCGACCGGGTAGTCGAGGAGGAAGGTCGGCTGGATGAGGTTCGGTTCGACGTAGTGGGACATGGCTTCGTCGGCGAGCTTGCCATAGCCCATCTGGTCGGTCACCGGGAGGCCGCGGCGGCGCAGCTCGGCGCGGAGGCTGTCGGCGTCGGTGAAGACATCGAGGTCGGGGCCGCCGTGCGCTTTCAGCGCCTCGAAGAACGTCATGCGGCGCCACGGCGGCGCGAGGTCGATCTCCTGGCCGCGGAAGGTGATGGTCGTCGTGCCGAGGACCTGCCGCGCCACGGTGCTGATCATCTCCTCGGTCATCGCGGCGACGTCGTTGTAGTCGGCGTAGGCCTGGTACGACTCCAGCATCGTGAACTCGGGGTTGTGCTTGAAGCTCATCCCTTCGTTGCGGAAGTTGCGGCCGATCTCGTAGACGCGTTCGAAGCCGCCGACGAGCAGGCGCTTCAGGAAGAGCTCGAGGCTGATGCGCAGGACGCGGGGCTCATCGAGCGCGTTGAAGTGCGTCACGAACGGGCGGGCTGCGGCGCCGCCTTCGGTCACCTGCAGAATCGGGGTTTCGACCTCCATGAAGCCGCGGTCGTCGAGGAAGCGGCGGATCGCCGCGACGGTCTTGCTGCGGATTTCGAAGACGCGCCGGGTCTCCTCGTTCGCCATGAGGTCGAGGTAGCGGCGGCGCTGGCGAAGGTCGGGGTCGGCGAGACCGTGGTACTTCTCGGGCGGCGCGTGGAGCGCCTTGGCGAGCATCGTCCAGGAGCTGGCGGCGACGGTCGGCTGGCCGGTGCGGGTGCGGATGGGTACACCGGTGAAGCCGACGAAGTCGCCGAGGTCGACCAGCCGGAGCAGGTCGTAGCCTTCGGTGGCGTTCGCGCGGAGGAGCACCTGCAGTCGGCCGGCGCCGTCGAGGATATCGATGAACGTGGCTTTCCCCATGTCGCGGCGGGCCATGACGCGGCCAGCGACGCGGACTTCTACCCCTTCGGCTTCGCTCGCTTCGGGCGGGAGCGCTTCGACGATGGCGATGACCTCGCGGGAGGTGTGGGTACGCTCCCAGCGGGGCGGGTAGGGGTCGATGCCGAGCCGGCGCAGCTCTTCGAGCTTCGCGATGCGCTGCGCGACGAGTTCATCCACGAGCGGCTCCTCCACGGAAACGGGCCGCCGGGGGCGGCCCGTCACGAGCTGCGCTTTCGATTGTGCGCGCGGGGTGCGGCTCAGTCGATCTTGAGGACTTTGAGCTTGATGACGCCCTTCGGCACGTTGACGGAAACGACGTCGCCGACGGCTTTGCCCAGGAGGGCCGTGCCGACCGGCGAATCGTTCGAGATTTTGCCGTTGAGGGGGTCGGCCTCGGGGCCGCCGACGATGCGGTAGGTGCGGACCGTGCCGTCCTGGTCGACTTCGACGGTGGAGCCAACCATCACGCGGCCGGCGCTGTGGGCGGCTTCTTCGTCGATGATCTTGGCGCGGCGGAGGATGTCCTCGATCTCGAGGATGCGGCCTTCGACACGGCCCTGCTCGAGCTTGGCGTCGTCGTACTCGGCGTCGGCCTGGCTGGTGCCCTGCTCCTGGGCGTTGTGGATCATTTCCGCCACTTCGCGCCGCCGAATCCGCAGCTGCTCGAGCTCCTGCTCGAGCTTTGCTTTTCCTTCACGGGTGAGCGGAACGGGCTTTTCCATCATGTCGTACCCTACGGTTGCCGCGCGACAACAAATGAACTGAGGCCGCGCGTTGCCTCAGTTCCGCCGAAAGTATACCGACGGCGGAGAAGGCGCGGCAATCGCCGCGACGGGGAGACGCATGACGAGTGAATCCGGGGAGCCGGGACCGGGCGGGCGCGTCTGGCGGCCGCCGCCGGGCGATGACGGGCTCGCGGCGCGCGGTGAGACGGCTCCTGCCGAGCCGGCGGCCGCCCCGCCCGCCGCACCGGCGCCGCCCTCGAGCCGCCGCGGCCCCGGCTGGCTCGCGCTCGCACTCGCGGTCGTCGCGGCGGCGCTCGGCGGCGGCATCGCCGGCGGGCTGCTCGTGCTCCGGTTCGGGGACGAGGGCGAAGGCGCGGGCCAGCCGGGCGGGTCCGCGGGGGCCGTGGTCGAGGTCGACATCACCTCGGCGGTAACGGATGCCGTCCAGAAGGCGCGCCCGGCGGTGGTCCGGGTCGAGAGCGCGACGCGGCGGACGTTCGACGTCGGCAGCGGCGTCGTCATCAGCGCGGAGGGGTACATCCTGACGAATGCGCACGTGGTGATGGGCACGGACCAGCTGAAGGTCGTGTTCGCTGACGGCTCCGAGCGCCCGGCCGTGCTCATCGGCCACGATTACCCGTTCAACGACATCGCCGTGCTGCAGGTGGCGCCGGTCGGGCTCACGGTGATGGAGGCAGCCGATTCGGACGCCCTGCAGCCGGGCGAGACCGTCATCGCCATCGGCAACCCGCTGGGCGAGCTGTACGGGTCGGTGACGGTCGGCGTGGTCAGCGGGCTGAACCGGTCGCGGCTGCTCGACGGCGTCCGGCACGACGACATCATCCAGACCGACGCGGCGGTGAACAGCGGCAACAGCGGCGGGGCGCTGGTCAACCTCGCCGGCCAGCTGGTCGGCATCCCGACGACCATCCTGCGGCAATCGGGGACCGGTCAGCCGGTCGAAGGCGTGGCGTTCGCGATTCCTTCGAACCGCGCGCTCGAGATCGCGAACCGCATCATCGCGGCGCGGGGCCCCATAGCGCGGCCGTCGCTCGAACTGGAGCACATCGACCTGAATGAGGAGGTCGCCGCGCGGCTGCCGGCGCTGGCCGTCAGCTCCGGGGCCGTCGTGCTGACGATCGTGCAGGGCGGGGCGGCGGCACAGGCGGGCATCCGGGCCGGGGACGTCATCGTCCAGTTCGGCGATGACGTCATCGACGCCCGCACGCCGCTCCTGAACGCGCTGGCGGGGCATCAGCCGGGCGAGACGGTCAAAGTTGTCCTCAATCGGAATGGCCGGATAATCGAGGCCGAGGTTCGCCTTGCGAAACGGTCATAGGCATCCCAACGCCCCCGGGGAGTGGCTTCGCCGATGATGCGGGGAGGCGGGCGCCTGCCGTGGGGGGCCGGCGGAGCGAGCCAGCCGCTCGGGGGGCGGGGCGGCCAGCGGCCGCTCGGGCGCATCATCGGGCTCGGGGCGATCCTCGTCGGCATCGCGCTCCTCGGCTGGTTCGCCTTCGGGCGCATCTGCGGCAGCGACAGCTGTGTCGACGTCTACTGCCCGTCGGACCGGGACATCGCAGCGCCGGAAGGCTACGAGTTCGCCTCGCGCATCTTCGAGCTGAACCCCAAGGCGACTGCGGTCCAGCCCGGGTTCGACCTGCAGGTCCAGGCGGCGCTCCTGAAACCCGCGGCCGATGGGCGGATGCTCAGCTTCTTCCGGTACGACGAAGGCGCGCAGCGCTGGGAGCCGGTCGCGCCGGCCGTCCCGGATGCGCAGGGCACCGTGGTCACGGGCACGTTCAAGGATGCGCCGCCGGTCATCGCCGTGCTGCGGCGGAACACGCCGGCCGGCGAGGTCGTCGCGTACCTGCCGCACAACGCGAATCTCCACCCGCAAGCCGCGCCGCACGTGACGATCGTGCACCCGATCGACTTCGCGCCTGCGGCCGACGGCGGCGTGGCCGGCGAGCTGAGCCGGACGGTCGCGCGGACGGCGACCTACGAGGTGTACCCCGTCATCGCGGCGAACGCATCGGTGGCAGGGCAGGTCGCGGTGGTCGAGACGCTGCTGGCAGACGCCCGCTCGCGCACGAACCACGTCCAGCAGATCGTCGCGAAGGCGAACGAGGCCGGCGTGAACGGCATCGACATCGCCTACCTCGACCTCCCGGCAACGCAGCGGACGTCGTTCACGCTGTTCATCGGCGAGCTGGCAGGGGCGCTGCACGGGCAGGGGAAGAAGCTGACGGTTACGCTCCCTTCGCCCATCAAGACGCAAAACCGCATCGACGAGGGCGCGTACGACTTCCGGGCGATTGCCGCGCAGGCCGACCTCGTAAAGATCGCGCCGTACCGCGACCAGGCCACCTACCGGCTCGTCATGCCGGAGGTGCTCCGCTACCTCGCGGAGCGGGTGCCGCCTTCGAAGCTCGTGCTGACCGTCTCGCCGTACGCGACGGAGACGGGCGGGGAGACCATCAACCGGCTGACGCTGGTCGACGCGATGAACATCGCCACCCGCATTTCGGTGCGCGCGCAGGCGGATGCCATCACGACCAGCACGCAGGTGGACGTGGCGGGGACGAATATCGACCGCGACGAAGGGCTCACCGGGCTGCGCTGGTACCCGGAAACGGCGACCGTCGCCTTCAGCTACAAGCAGCCGCAGGGCGGCGGCAGCCGGACGATCTACCTCGAGAACGTCTTCAGCATCGGGTTCAAGCTCGAGCTCATTCCGACGTTCAAGCTGGGCGGCGTGGCGATCGAAGACGCTTCGGAGAACGTGCTGCTGGGCGACATCTGGCCGGCGATCATCCCCTTCGTCACGAGCGGTCTGCCGACGCTCCAGCAGCCGAACGCTGAGGACCTGAAGCCGCGCTGGGCCGTCAGCAGCGGGGCCATCGAGGACACCGGCCGCGGGTCGGCGCGATGGTTCACGCCGTCGGAGCCCGGCACGTACAAGGTCACGCTCACGCTGAGCGACGGCGTCGCGCTGTTCGAGAACTCGGTCGACGTGACGGTCCGCGCACGGCCTGCGGCAGGCGCCACACCGTCGCCGACGGCGAGGCCCTGATGGCCGGGCGCGGGGTGCGCGTAGCGGGCGGAGTCGCCCGCGGGGTGCCGCTGGTGGAGCCCCGCGGAGTGCGGCTTCGGCCGACCTCCGGGCTGGTGCGCGAGGCGATTTTCAACATCCTCGGGCGCGCGGTGGAGGATGCGCGCGTGCTCGACCTGTACGCCGGCACGGGCGCGCTCGGCATCGAGGCGCTCAGCCGGGGCGCGGCCCACGCCACGTTCGTCGAAGGCGAAGCCGCCTGCACGGAGGCGATCCTCCAGAGCCTGGCGCGGACCGGTCTCGGCGAGCGCGCGACGGTGCTGCGCGGGCGCATCCCGGCCGCGCTCACGCGGCTCGAAGGGCCGTTCGACCTGATCTTCATGGACCCGCCGTACGACGACCCCGCGAAAGAAGAAGTGCTGGCCGGCCTGGCACCCCTGCTGGCGCCGGGCGGGCGCGTCGTCTTCGAGCATGGAAGCCGGTACAATCCGCCGGTGCGGCCCCGAGGGCTCCAGCTCCTCGAGCGGCGCACCTACGGCGATACCGCCGTCGCGCTGTACAGCCACCTGGAGGGCGAATGAGGATCGCAGTCTACCCGGGCGGATTCGACCCGGTGACGAATGGGCATCTCGACCTGATCGTGCGGATGACGCACCTCTTCGACCGCGTCATCGTGGCCGTCGTGAAGGGCCGCGACAAGGCGACGATGTTCACCTGGGAAGAGCGGATCGCGATGGTGAAGCAGGCGGTCGAGAACATGCCAACGGTCGAGGTCGAAGGGTTCGATGAGATGACCGTCGAATTCGCCAAGCGCAAAGGAGCGGTGGCCATCGTGCGCGGGATCCGGGCAGTGAGCGATTTCGAAGTCGAATTCGACATGGCGATGATGAACCGGAAGATGGCGCCGCACCTCGAATCGGTGTTCCTGATGGCGAACCAGGAGTTCCTCTACATCAGCGCGAGCCGGATCCGGGAGGTTTCGCGCCTGGGCTACGATGTCGCAGACCTGGTGCCGCCGCACGTGCGGACCGCGCTGCGGCGGAAGCTCGGACAGGAGTAACCCTTGAGCCCGGAGGGGGCGCAGCTGGAGTTCCTCGAGCTGATCGACGGGCTCGAACAGCTCGTCCTCGAATCCCGGCGGCTCCCGGTGGGCGGCAACCTGGTGGTCGACCGGAGGCGGCTGCTGGACCTCATCGACCAGCTTCGCCTGGCGATCCCGGCGGACCTGCGGCAGGCTCAGCAGATTCTCGAGGCGCGGACGCAGATCATCGATGATGCCCACCTGAGCGCGCGGAGGACGATGGAGCGCGCCGAGCAGGAGCGCGCGCGGCTCATCGAAGAGCACGCCATCACGCGGGCGGCCGAGGAGCGGGCGCAGCAGCTGCTCATGGACGCGGAGGCGCGGGCGCGCCAGATCGTCGCCGAGGCTGACGCGACTGCGGCGGCGCACCTGAGCGAAGCGGCAGAGGCGACCCGCCAGGAGCTCGAGAACCTCAACCGGTATACGCGCGAAGTGCTGCTGCGGCTGGACCGGCTGCTCACCCAGCTCCAGGGCTCGGTGCGGGAAAACCTCGAACAGCTCGACCGCGAGCAAAACTGAACGACTGCAGCGGCTCCAGCACGTCATTTCCCGCTTTCACGAGGGCGGGATATAGTACGTGCTAAGCAACATCACCCGGGTTTCCTGGAGCACCGCCGGAGGAACATGGACATGGCCGAGTTTTCCGTCATCAAGGATTCGGAAGCTCCGCGGCCTGCACGGCAAACTGGCCGCCTTGCAGCCCGCATGCGCGAGTACGAGAAATACGTGGAGCAAGTTCCGCAGGGAAAAGCGGGAAAACTCGTTCCCGCGCGCGGTGAAACGCCGCGGGCGATCGCGATGCGCATCAGCAGGGCCGCGCGGCGCATCGGCAAGACGGCGAATACGTGGGTCGTGGATGGGGTCGTCTATTTCACTGTCGCCTGAATGGCGCTGTTCACGCTGACGCCGGACCGAACGACACAACGAAGGCGGTTCGTCAATCGACGAACCCCCTTCGTTCGTGTGCGGCGTTCAGCCTGAGTGAGCGCTCAGCGACGCTCGGCAGTCACTGGTTCGGCATCGCTGGAGACGAGTGCGAATGACGGCGCTTCCCGCCGGGCCGGGCGCGGCGCGGGAGACGGTGCATCGGCAGGCGCGGGCTCGGCCGACCGCGCAGCAGGCCGGGTAACGATGTCGGCCGCCTTCTGCGTGGTATCGACGTTGCCGGAGATGGACGCGCCTTCTTCGACGACGAGGATGGGGGCGCGGATGGTGCCGGTGACGACGGCGGTCGCGGCGATGGTGAGGCGGCCGGAGCACACGATGTCGCCCTCGAGACGGCCTTTCACGAGCGCTTCGCGCGCCTGGACGCGCGCGCGGGCGGAAGCATCCTTCTCGAGCGTGAGCGTGCCGCGGCAGATCACTTCGCCGCTGATGGCCCCTTCGATGCGCAGGTCCTGCTCGGTTTCGAAGCGCCCATCGAACGACGAATGCCGGTCGATGACGCTTTCGCTGCGGACCGGGGCCTCGGCGCGCGGTTCATCCGGGCGAGACGGCGCCACGCCCGCGCGGGGCGCGATACCGCGGCTGTAGGCGGCCTCCGGCGCGGATTCGGCGTAGGGGTCATGCTCCGCGGCCGGGCGCTCGCGGTCGTACCGTGCGACGGTCTCCGGATAGGCAGCGTCGCGGGGATTCTTCTTGATTTGCATGGGCCCTCCTGGGGCGGCGCGCGATTGCGGGGTGCGCACAGCCTCCTCGGGGCAACCGTACTGCCCCGGCAACCGAACGTCCACCCGGCAATGTAAATTCCCGGTGATTTTCGAACCTGAACGAAACGCTAAACGACGTCAGACGACGAGGTTCACGAGCTTACCGGGGACGTAGATCACCTTCCGGGGCGCGCGGTCGCCGAGCACGGCGGCGACCCGCTCGAGCCCGCGGGCGCGTTCGAGGACCAGCGCCTCATCGGCGTCGGCGGGCACGGTCACCCGGTCGCGGAGCTTCCCGTTGACCTGGACGGCGATCTCGACCTCCTCGTCGCGGGCGAGCTCGGGGTCGGCCTCGGGCCAGCGCTGCTGGTGAATCGAGTACGGCCCGCCGATGCGCTCCCAGAGCTCTTCGGTGATGTGCGGCGCGAGCGGCGCGGTGAGGAGGAGCGCTGTGCGGATGCCCTCTTCCCAGGCGGCGCGGTCGACGGGGCCGGCATCGCGCGCCCGCTGGAGCGCCGAGGAGTGCTCCATCAGCCGGGAGATCATCGTGTTGAAGCGGAAATGCTCGATGTCCTGCGTGGCAGCGAGGATGGTCTTGTGCGTCGCCCGGCGCAAGTCACGAGCCGCGGGCGAATCGGGCGCTTCGACGAGCTGAACCGGGTCGACGACGAGCGACCAGAGGCGGTGGAGCCAGCGGGAGATACCGGCCATGCCCGTCGGGTTGTACGGGCCGCCCTGGTCCCACGGTCCGACGAACATGAGCTGGCAGCGGAAGCAGTCGGCGCCCCACTGGGCGACCTGCTCATCCGGGGCGACGACGTTGCCGCGGCTCTTCGACATGCGGTTGCCGTCGGGGCCCAGGATGACGCCCTGGTTGAAGAGGCGGAGCATCGGTTCGTCGCCTTCGACGAGCCCGAGGTCGCGCGCGGCCTTCCAGAAGAACCGGGTGTAGAGCAGGTGCATGACCGCGTGCTCGGCGCCGCCGGTGTACTGGTCGACGGGGAGCCATTTGCGGGCCAGCTCCCTGCTGAACGGCGCCGCGTCGTTGTGCGGGTCGATGTACCGCATCTGATACCAGCTGGAACACATGAACGTGTCCATGGTGTCCGTCTCGCGGCGGGCGGGTTTGCCGTCGATGGGACACGGGACGTTCACCCACTCCTCGACCTGCGTGAGCGGCGACTGGCCGGTGGGATCGAACTTCACGTTCTCGGGCAGCAGGACGGGCAGGTCCTTTTCGGGGACAGGCACGATGCCGTGGTCCGGGCAGTGGATCATCGGGATCGGCGCGCCCCAGTAGCGCTGGCGGGAGATCAGCCAGTCCCGCAGGCGGTAGGTGACGGTTGCTTCACCGAACCCGCGCTCGGCGGCGTAGGCGGTCACGCGCTGGATGGCTTCTTCTGCCGGCGTGCCGTCGAAGGGGCCGGAATTGATCATCTTCGTGCCGCGCGTGAAGGCTGCGGTGAGCGGCTTCGTGACGTCGATTTCCGGGTGGTCGAAGACGGGAATGACCGGGAGGCCGTACTTCTGCGCGAATTCGAAGTCGCGCTGGTCGTGCGCGGGGACGGCCATGATGGCGCCGGTGCCATAGGTCACGAGCACGTAGTCGGCGATCCAGATGGGGACGCGGCTGCCGTTGAAGGGGTTGATGGCGTAGGCGCCGGTGAATACGCCCGTCTTTTCGCGCTCGGTGGAGAGGCGCTCGATTTCCGTCTGGCGGCTCGCCTGCACGCGGTACGCGTCGACCGCGTCGCGGCATTCCGGTGTCGTGATGCGTTCGACCAGCGGGTGTTCGGGGGCGAGCACCATGAAGGTCGCGCCGTAAACCGTGTCGGGGCGGGTGGTGAAGACGCGAAGCGGTTCATCGACGCCGGGCACGTCGACGCGGAACTGGAGCGTCGCGCCCTCGGAGCGGCCGATCCAGTTGGTCTGCATCACCTTGATGCGCTCGGGCCAGTCGATGCCGTCGAAGCGGAGGAGTTCTTCGGCGTAGGCGGTGATGCGGAAGAACCACTGGGTCAGAAAGCGGCGTTCGACGATATCGTCGGAGCGCTCACAGCGGCCGTCGATGACCTGTTCGTTCGCGAGGACGGTCTGGCAGCCGGGGCACCAGTTGGCTGCGGCTTCCGCGCGATAGGCGAGCCCCTTCTCGTAGAACTTGAGGAACCACCACTGCGTCCATTTGTAGTATTCGGGGTCGCTCGTGATGACTTCGCGGTCCCAGTCGAACCCGGCGCCCATCATGCGAAGCTGGCCGCGCATGCGGTCGATGTTGGCGTAGGTCCATGCCTTCGGGTCGATGCCGCGTTTGATGGCGGCGTTTTCGGCCGGGAGGCCGAAAGCATCGAAGCCCATGGGGAAGAGGACGTTGTAGCCCTGCATGCGGCGGTAGCGGGCGGCCGCGTCGCTGGGCGCCATGGCGTACCAGTGGCCGGTGTGGAGGTCGCCCGAAGGGTAGGGGAACATGGTGAGCGCGTACCACTTGGGACGCGGGTCGTCGTCCGGGGCGTGGTAGAGGCGGTCGGCGAGCCAGCGCTCGCGCCACTTGGCTTCGATCACGGCGGGGTCGTAGCGGTCGGGCATGGACTGCTCCAGGGGGTAGCTCGGTCTTCGCTGCGGAGAGGATTCGGGAAGGCCCCGCCGGCTAGTGGCCGCGGGGCCGAAGAAGGGTCGCCCGTGCCGTCGGGGTCGGCATGATGCCGCTCATGATACCGGCGGGCCATCGGGAGCGTCATCGCACCGGGCGCGAGTCGTCCAGCGGCGAACCTGGGCCGCTCCCGACGAGTTAGCCGGGATAGTGGGCAACGAGAAGCGTTTCGAAGTTGCGCTCGCGGGAGCAAACGGGGCAGGTGAGGTACCACGCGTACATGGCGGCCGGCGGGCGGCCGTACCGCTCGCGGGCCTCATCGCGGAGCCGCCGGGCGGCCTTCGCCAGCTCGCCCCATGGGGCTTCTACGAGCCGGCTGTAGGCGACGCCGCCGGGGCGAATCACCTCCTTCGAAGCGGGGACCTCGCCCTCGACTTCGAGGAGCAGCGGCCGGCTGAACGTTCCCTCGCCGATGAGGAGCATCGCATCCTCCGGCACCTCGAACCCGAGGGCGCTGGCGCGTTCGAAGAGCGCGGACCGGGCGGCATCGAAGCCGACGGGCACGCCGGCCAGCGCTTTCACTGAGGCGCGCAGGAAGGTGATGTCGGACCAGTCGCTTTCGACGCCGTCCCAGTCGGCCGGGTCGAGCCGCGGGCAATCGCAGGCTTCGACGGGCAGGGACGCGTCGCCGGCGGCCGAAGGGGCTGCCTGCTTCCGGTCGCCGGGAATGAGGATGCGACGGCGCGGTTCGGACATAGCGCGAGGATACCAGAGCCCCGGTTGGGGGTCAGAAGCCGGCGATGACCCACGCGGCACCGAGCGGCGGCAGTTCGACGGCGCCGGCGCTGACTCGCGCGCCGTCGCGGGAGCGGTCGGTGCAGAGCGCGACGCGACCCGCCTCGAACGGCAGTCTCGCCGTCACAGCGTCGGTGGAGGTGTTGATGGCGACGGCCACCGGCGGGGTGTCCGGAGCATGACGCGTCCAGGTGACGGTGCGGTCGTCGCCGGCGAGGTCGGCCAGGGCGCCGAGCCGGAGCGCGGGGAGGTCCTTTCTGAGCCAGATGGCGCGGCGGTAGAGCGAGAGCAGGGAGTCCGGGTCGCCGTCCTGTTCGGCGACGTTCGGCGAAACCGGGCCGAACGGCAGCCACGGTTCGCCGGTGGTGAATCCGCGCCCTGGCGTCGCGTCCCACTGCATCGGCGTCCGCTCAGGGTCGCGGCCGATGGAGCGGAAGCGGGCCGGGTCCTGCTGGCGCTCGGGCGGGATGTCGACGTCGGCCATCCCGATCTCTTCGCCGTAGTAGATGAACGGGGTGTTCCGGAGGCCGAGGAGGAGGAGCGCAGCGGCCCGCGCCCGTTCGGCACCGCGCCCATCATGATTATGTCTCGTCACGAAGCGGGAGCGGTCGTGGTTGTTCAGTGCGAAACATGGCTGGCTGAAGGGCGGCACGGTCGCTTCGGCGTTTGCGATGATGCGGCGCAGTGTCGGCGCCTCCCACGGAGTGATGACGTGGCCCTGCTCGTGGATGAAGTGAAAGTTGAAAGCGAGGTGGAGGCCCGGGGCGTCCTGCGTGCCGTAGAAGCGGGCGATCTCCTCCGGGGTGCCGAAGACCTCGCCAACGGCGACGCGGCCAGGATACTCGTCGAACACCCGCCTGATGCGCTGCACCGCCGCGAACACGTCGGGGTAGTTGTGGTTGTGAATCCAGAGCTGGCTGAAGCGCTCGCGATCGCCGGGCCGCCAGTCGGGGTTGGGCGGGTTATCCGGCAGGTCCGGGTGTTTCAGGATGCGGCCGATGACGTCGATGCGGAAGCCGTCGATGCCGCGTTCGAACCAGAACCTCAGCGTGTCGAGCATCGCCGCTTCGACCTCGGGGTTCCGCCAGTTGAGGTCGGGCTGTTCTTTGAGGAACGAGTGGAGGTAGTACTGGCCGGTCGCCTCGTCGAAGGTCCACGCGGGGCCGCCGAAGACGGACCGCCAGTTGTTGGGCGGCGACCCATCGGGCTTCGGGTCGCGCCAGATATACCAGTCGCGCTTCGGGTTCGCGCGCGAGGAGCGCGATGCGAGGAACCACGGGTGCCGGTCGCTCGTATGGTTCGGCACCCAATCGAGGAGGACGCGGATGCCGCGCTGGTGGCACTCGGCGACCAGCCGGTCCATCGTTTCGAGGGTGCCGAAGTCGGGGTGGACATCGCAGTAGTCGCTGACGTCGTAGCCGAAGTCGGCCATCGGGGAGGGGAAGGTGGGCGAGAGCCAGATGGCATCGACGCCGAGGGACCGGGGCGTCCCATCGTTGAGGTAGTCGAGGCGGCGGATGATGCCTTCGAGGTCGCCGATGCCGTCGCCGTTGGAGTCCTGGAAGCTCCGCGGGTAGACCTGGTAGCAGACGGCCTCGCGCCACCAGTCGCCCGGGGGCGCAGCGGTCATCTCAGGCGGCCGCGGCAGCGCGGACCTCGGCGAGGAGGTCCGGATGTTCATCGAGGAAGCCGTTGGAGACGGTGACGATGGATTCGAACGGCGCGGCGCCGCTCACGACCCGCTTCAGCCAGGCTTCGCCGACGATGCGGGCGAGTTCGTCGCGGGCTTCGGAGGTATCCTCGCGGCCGAGCTCCTGGAGGAGGCGGCGGGCGGCAGGCGCGTTGAGCAGGACGGCGACCTCGCGGGCCTTCCAGCCGGGGACGGTCACGAGGAAGTTCGCCTGGGAGAAGCCGAGGAATTCCGTATCCGGGCTGGGCCCTTCGTAGCTGATGGCGCCGGCGGGTTCGGCAGCAACGGCCATGCGTGGATTCCCCTCTCGTCAGTCGTGCTGCTGCGGCATCGCGATCCGCAGCGCCTCGGGCAGGTCGGCAAGGAGCTGGGTGCGAACCTGCGTCCGCGTCTGGAGGCCCCAGATGTTGATGAAGCCGACGGCAGCCGACTGGTCGTACGTGTCGCCCCGATCATAGGTAGCGAGTCCGCGGTCGTACAGGGAGCGGGGCGCCTTCCGGCCGACGACGACGGCCCGGCCGCGGTGGAGCCTGACGCGGATGGTGCCGGTGACGTGGCGCTGGGTGCTGGCGACGTAGGCGGCGAGATCCTGGTGGTGGGCGCTGAACCAGAGGCCGTTGTAAATCAGCTCGGCGTACTCGGTGGCGATGTACTTCTTCAGCTTCAGCTGCTGCTTCGACAGCGTCATCGCCTCGAGGGCGGCGTGCGCGGTGTGGAGGATGACCGCCGCCGGAGCTTCGTAGATTTCGCGGCTCTTGATGCCGACGAGGCGGTCCTCGATGTGGTCGATGCGGCCGACGCCGTGGAGGCCGCCGAGGTCGTTGAGGCGCTCGACGAGCGGCACGGGGCCCAGCGCCTCACCGTTCAGCCGGACCGGGAGGCCCGCTTCGAAGTCGATTTCGAGGTACTCGGGCGTCGCTGGCGCCTCTTCCGGGTCACGCGTCCATTCGTAGGCTTCGCGCGGCGGTTCGGTCCACGGGTCTTCGAGGACGCCCGCCTCGGCGCTGCGGCCCCAGAGATTTTCGTCGATGCTGAACGGCCCCTTTTCGCCCCACGGGATGTCGACGCCATGCTTGCGGAGGTACGCGATCTGGTAGTCGCGGGGCATCGCGTTTTCGCGGGTCGGGGCGACGATCTTGAGGGACGGGTCCAGCGTCTGGATGCCGACGTCGAAGCGGACCTGGTCGTTGCCTTTGCCGGTGCAGCCGTGGGCGACGGCGACGGCGCCTTCCTCGTGCGCGACATCGACGAGCAGCTTGGCCATGAGCGGCCGGGCGAGCGCGGTCGCGAGCGGGTACTGGTCCTGGTAGACGGCGCCGGCCGCGAGGGCGGGGAAGGCGAAGTAGCGGAGGAAGTCCTCGCGCGCATCGATGACGCGGACTTTGACGGCGCCGGCCGCGAGCCCGCGGGACTCGACCACCGGCTGTTCGCGGCTCTTACCGACGTCGATGTTGAGGGCGATGACCTCGTAGCCCTGTTCGACGGTCAGCCACTTGATGGCGGTGGTGGTATCGAGCCCACCGGAGTAGGCGAGGACGAGCTTCGGCACGCGCGTTTCCTGTCGGGCGAAGGGTGTGGCTCCAGTATGGCCGGGCGGCGGGCAGGCGCAAACCGCGCCGGTCAGTCGCCGAGTTCGCGGCGGGCGGCAGCGACACCGAGGAGCCAGCCAGCGATCGCGATGGCCGAGGTCACTGCCGCCATCGCGATGAGCGCCGCGACGGAGAACGCGAGCGGGAGGCGCCCGGCGACAGCGAAGGGGAGGAGGGCGGCAGCCGCTGCCGCCGCGGCAGCGCCGCCCAGCACGAGGTACGGCCCGCCGTGCCGATGGACGGCGCGCCACCGTTCATCGCTGGAGAGGGTGTAGGGCGTGCGGATGCCGGCGACGTGCTGCCGCGGCAGCTTGCCGGTCAACCCGCGCCAGCCGACCCAGGCGACGACGATGCCGCCGACGAACACGATGAGAAACGCGAACCACATGGATGAGGCCTACTTCGCGCCCGCGCCTTCGACGGCGGCGATGGCGGCTTCCAGGATCTCGGCCGCGCGGTCGACCTCGTCGTCGGAAACGTTGAGCGGGGGCATGAGGCGGACGGCGTTGGGGCGGACGTTGTTCACGAGCAGGCCGCGCCGGCGCGCCTCATCGACGACCTCGGCAGAGCAATCGCGGGCGAGGCCCACGGCGAGGAGCATCCCCCGGCCGCGGACGCCGGTGACGAGCGGGTGGCGGTCTTCGATCGCCTGGAGCCGGTCGATGAGCCGCTGCGACCGCTCCCGGGCGGCCTCGAGAAAGCCCGGTGCCATGACTTCGCGGAGGGTTGCGACGGCCGCGGCGGCCGCGAGGGCGTTGCCGCCGAACGTGCTGCCGTGGTCGCCTTTCACGAAGTGGGCGGCCACGTCGTCGCGGGCGAGGATGGCCCCGATGGGGACGCCGCCGGCGAGGCCTTTTGCGAGCGCCATGATGTCGGGGCGGACGCCGTCGTGCTGGAAGGCGAAGAGAGTGCCGGTGCGGCCGATGCCCGTCTGCACCTCGTCGAAAATGAGGAGGAGGCCCTGGCGGTCGCACCATTCGCGGAGGCCGGCGAGGTAGCCCGGCGCGGGCATGTTGACGCCGCCTTCGCCCTGGATGGGCTCGACCATGACGGCAACGGTCTGGCCGCCCGTGGCCGCTCGAACGGCATCGAGGTCGTTCCATGGGACGATGCGGAAACCGGGCACGAGCGGTTCGAACGGCTCGCGGTAGCGGGCGTTCCCGGTCGCGGAGAGCGAGCCCATGGTGCGGCCATGGAAGCTGTCGGTGGTGGTGATGACTTCGAAGGCGCCGTCGCGAACGTCGCGGCCCCAGCGGCGGGCGAGCTTGATCGCGGCTTCGACGGCTTCCGTGCCGGAGTTGCAGAAGAACGCGCGGTCGAGCCCCGACGCTTCGACGAGAGTTCGCGCGAGCTCGATCATCGGTGTCGAGTAGAAGAGGTTGGACGTGTGGATGACGCGGGCCGCCTGCTCGCTGATGGCGCGGACGACGGCAGGGTGGCTGTGGCCGAGGACGTTGACCGCGACGCCGCCGACGAAGTCGAGGTACTCGTTGCCCTCGGTGTCCCAGGCGCGGGTGCCGGAGCCCCGTTCGATGACGACCGGCTGGCGGCCGTAGTTCTGGAAGAGGTAGCGGTGTTCTTCGGCGATCCAGTCGGTCATCGGGGCCTCCTGCGGGCATGGTACGGCCTGCGGCGGGCCCGGTGAACCGAGCTCAGGAGAAGGGAGCGCGCTGCAGGAGGATGGCCTGGCTGCCGGGGGCATCGACAGCCGGGTCGCGGTGCCACGTGTCGTCGTGAAGCCGCCAGCCCTGGCGCGCGTCGTTCAGCTGCAGCTCGAGGAGGTCCAGCAGCTGCGCACGGTGTTCCGGCGACCGCACGGGCGCGAGCACCTCGATGCGCTCGTCGAGGTTCCGCTTCATGAGGTCGGCGCTGCCGATGAAGAACTCGGGCTCGCCGTCGTTATGGAAATAGTAGATGCGCGCATGCTCGAGGAAGCGGCCGATGATGCTGACGACGCGGACGCTGTCCGAGAGGCCGGGAAGCCCCGGGCGAAGCCGGCAGATGCCACGGATGACGAGGTCGACCTGGACACCGGCCTGCGATGCTTCGTAGAGCAGGCGCGTGCATTCGAAATCTTCGAGCGCGTTCATCTTGAAGATGACGCGGGCGGGCCGGCCGGCGCGGGCGTGCGCGATTTCGCGCCGGATGCGCTCGGTGACGGCGCTGCGCAGGTTCGAGGGGGCGGCGAGGACGACGTCGGTCCGGAACTGTTCGCCGTAGCCGGTGAGGAGATTGAAGATGCGGAGGATGTCGCCGCAGATGCCGGGGTCGGCGGTGAAGAGGCCGAGGTCGGTGTAGACGCGCGCAGTGCGCGAGTTGTAGTTGCCGGTGCCGATGTGGGCGTACATGGTGACGCCGTTCGCTTCCTCGCGGACCACGAGGCAGATTTTCGAGTGGATTTTCAGGTCGGGCTGGCCGTAGGCGACGTGGACGCCGGCGGCCTCCAGCTTCCTCGCCCAGAGGATGTTGTTCGCCTCGTCGAAGCGGGCGGTCAGCTCGACGAGCACGGCGACCTGCTTGCCCCGGCCGGCGGCGTCGATGAGCGCTTCGAGGATCGGCGAGTCGGGCGAGGTGCGGTACATGGTGGCCTTGATGGCGAGCACGGCCGGGTCTTCGGAGGCTTCTTCGACGAACCGGACGACGGTCTGGTCGAAGGATTCGTACGGGTGGTGGACGAGGAGGTCGCGCTCGCGGATGGTCGCGAAGAATTCCGGGGCGTCGCCCGTGCCGGCGAACGCGGTTGGCACCGCCGGGGTGAACGGGGCATCGCGGAGCGGCGCGAGGTCGAGGCTCGCGATCTGGAAGAGGTCGTGCAGGCCGAGGGGGCCGGCCGAACGGTAGACGTCGCGTTCGCTGACCTGGAGCTCTTCGAGCAGGAGCTCCATCCGGGCCGGGGGCAGCTCGCCGGTGATTTCGATCGAGACGGCCTCGGCGAGCCGCCGGCGCCGGAGGGCGCTCTCGATGAGCTCGAGGAGGTCATCGGCCTCTTCGCCGGGCGCGCCCGTCTCGGCGCTGCGGAGCACGCGCAGCTCCTGCCACTCGGTCACCTCCATGCCCGGGAAGAGCATGTCGAAGTGGGCCGCGATGAGGTCTTCGAGGAGGACGAAGCGGAGGTTGCCAGCGTCGACGAAGCGGGGCCGGTTCGGGGGAATCTTGACGCGTGCGAAGCGGTCCTGCCCGGTCGATGGGTGGCGGACGTTGAGGGCGAGCGACAGCGAACCGCCCGAGATGAACGGGAACGGGTGGGCCGGGTCGACGACGAGCGGCGTCAGGACGGGAAAGATGGAGCGTTCGAAGTACTCGCGCAGCCGCTGGCGGGCCGGCTCTTCGAGGTCGTCGAAGCGCACGATCTGGATGCCGTGGGCGGCGAGTTCGGGCAGGAGTTCGGTGCGCCAGACCTCTTCGGCGCGGGCGCGCATCCGGTGGCAGCGGTCGATGACGAGGTCGTACTGCTCGGCGATGGTGAGGCCGTCGACCGTGCGGGTCCGGGCATCGGTCGCGAGCATGCGCTTCAGCCAGCCGACGCGCTTGGCGAAGAACTCGTCGAGGTTGCTGGCGGTTATGGCGAGGAACTTGACGCGTTCGAGGAGCAGGTTGCGGGGGTCGCTCGCCTCGACGAGGACGCGCTGGTTGAATTCGAGCCAGCTGAGCTCACGGTTGAGGTAGAGCGCAGGGTCGTCGAGATCCCACGGCGCCGGGGGCGTTACGGGAGCAGGCTGCGGTGCGGACCCCGGGACCGGCGGAGATTCGGTGCCTTCCATGGTGACTCGCGGTTCCCCAACAGTACCACGGAAGGATAGCCGGAAGTGTTAAGGCCGTCAGGGAGTGACGAGCGTGCCGGCCCCGTCGAGCGCGCGCAGGGCGCCTGGCTGGCGCCCGTCGACGATTTGGGCTTCGACCCCGAGCGACACCGCGTGCAGGCAGGATTCGACCTTCGGGATCATCCCGCCGGAGATGGTGCCATCGGCGATGAGCGCGCGGGCGCGGGCGGCGTCGAGGACGGGGATGCGCTGGCCCGCGGCATCGCGGACGCCGTCGACGTCGGTGAGGTAGACGAGGCGCCGGGCGCCGAGCGCGGCGGCGATGTTCCCGGCGACGACGTCGGCGTTGACGTTGACGAGCTGGTCGGCGGGCTCGCGCGGCACGCAGCCGATGGGGCCGATGACCGGGACGATGCCCGCTGCGAGGAGGGCCTCCACCGGCGCGGAGTTCACGCGGACGGGTTCGCCGACGAAGCCGAGTGACGGATCGGCGAGCCGACATTCGAGCAGGCGGGCATCGGCACCGGAGAGGCCGACCGCGCGCGCCCCGGCGGCATCGATGGCGGCCACGATGCGCTTGTTCACGAGCCCGGCGAAGACGGCCACGACGACCGGGAGGACGCGATCGTCGGTCACGCGGAGGCCGCGTTCGAAACGGGAGGGAATCTGCATCGCTTCGAGCCAGCGGCTCGCTTCGGCGCCGCCGCCGTGGACCACGACGGGCACGTCGCCGGCCGCCGCGAGCGCCGCGATGTCGGCGTAGGTGGTATCGGTCGAGCCGAGCGTGCTCCCGCCGATCTTGATGACGAACGTGCCGGTGCTCACGTGTGGTAGTCCGCGTTGATGGCGACGTACTCGGCCGAGAGGTCGCAGCCCCAGCCGGTGGCCGCCTCGTTCCCGACACCGAGGTGCACGGCAACGGACACATCCGCGCCCCGCATGGCGGCCGACAGCGCGTCCGGGTCGAAGGCCGTCGGCCGGCCGCGTTCGTAGACGCGGGTGCCGCACAGGTCGATTGCGACGGCGGGTTCATCGAGCTGAACGCCGGAACGGCCGACGACGGCCGCGATGCGGCCCCAGTTGGGGTCGGCGCCGTGGATGGCGGACTTCAGCAGGTACGACGTGCTCAAGAGCCGGACGAGGCGGCGGGCCTCGTCGGCGGTGGCGGCGCCGGTCACGGTGAATTCGACGAGCTTCGTCGCGCCTTCGCCGTCGCGGGCGATCGCTTTTGCGAGGTGGATGCAGAGCGCCCGGAGCGCGGCCTCGAACTCGGCCGCGAGGGGATGGGCGGCGGTGATCGGCTCGCCGCCGGCTGCGCCGTTGGCGAAGACGACCGCCGTGTCACTCGGGCTCGTATCGCCGTCGACTGAGACGAGGTTGAACGAGTCGTCGACGGCGCGGCGGAAAACGGTTTCGAGGAAGCCGGGCTCTACCGGCGCATCGGTCGTGAGGAAGGCGAGCATCGTCGCCATGTCCGGGTGGATCATCCCGGAGCCTTTGCAGGCGCCGCCGATGGTATAGGGACCGAACTGCACGGCGCCGGTCTTCGGCCGGGTGTCGGTCGTCATGATGGCGCGGGCGAAGGCCGGACCGCCGGCCGGCGCGAGTTCGATGGCAGGCATGGCGGCGGCCAGCTTCTCCATCGGCAGGAAGTGGCCGATGACGCCCGTGCTGCAGACGAGCATCTCCTCTTCGGGAACGCCGGCGCGGGCGGCAGCGAGGCGGGCGAGTTCGTAGCCGTCGGCCATGCCGCGTTCGCCGGTGCTCGCGTTGGCGACGCCGGCGTTGACGACCACGCCGCGCGCGGGGCGGATGGCGAGCTTCGCCCGGTCGATGTCGACGGCGGCGGCATGGAGCCGGCTGCGGGTAAAGACGGCGGCCGTCGAACAGGGCCGTTCGGAGACGAGGATGGCGAGATCGAGCTTGCCCTCGCCGTAGGTCTTGACGCCTGCATAGGCGGCGCCGGCGAGGAAGCCGCGCGGCGAGGTGACGTGCCCGGCCGGGTCGACCTGCATCAGGGGTACACCGCCGGGAGCTGGAGGCCCGCGGCCTGGTCGAGGCCGAGCATGAGGTTCATGTTCTCGATGGCCTGGCCGGCGGCGCCCTTGCCGAGGTTGTCGAGGACGCTCGCGACGACGAGCATGCCGTTCCGGGCGTCGACGACGGGATGCACGAGACAGCGGTTCGTGCCGAGGGTGTGCTTCGTGTGCGGCGGGGCCGCTGTGACCGACGTGAACGGGGCACCGCGGTAGAACTCGCGGTAAAGGTCGGCGACCTCGGCCTGCGAGATATCGCGGGCGAGCGGCGCGTAGCAGGTGGCGTGGATGCCGCGCGTCATCGGCACGAGATGCGGGACGAAGGTGACACGGGGCTCAGCGCCGCCGCGGAGCGCGCCGAGCTCCTGCGCGATTTCGGGCTGGTGGTTGTGATTGGCGATCTTGTAGGCCGAAACGTCCTCGTTGACCTCGCTGTAGCCGAAGCCGCCGCCGCTTCCGCGCCCGGCGCCGGAGATGCCCGACTTGGCGTCGACCACGATGGAGGGCTCGATGATGCCGGCGTTCACAGCCGGGGCGAGCGCGAGGATGGCGGCAGCCGGGTAGCAGCCGGGGTTCGCGACGAGCCGCGCGGCGGCGATGCGGTCGCGGTTCAGCTCGGGGAGGCCGTAGACCGCCTCCGCGAGGAGGTCGGGCGCGGGGTGGGGCTGGCCGCCGCCCATCCACTGCTCGAACGCGCCCGGCGCCTTCAGCCGGAAGTCCGCTGCGATGTCGATCACCTTCACCCCGGCGCGGACGAACGGGGCGCAGGCCTTCGCGCTCTCGGCCGTCGGGAGCGAGGAGAAGATGACGTCGACGCTCTCCTCGATCGTTTCGGTGATGGGCAGGTCGGCGTAGAGGCCGAGCGAGGGGAAGGCGTCGCCGAGGCGCTGCCCGGCGAGCGAGCGGCCGGTGGCGGCGACGAGCTTCGCGGCCGGGTGGTTCCAGAGGAGGCGGGCGGCCTCCATGCCGGCGTAGCCGGTGACGTTGATGATGCCGACGCGGTAGGTCACGCGGGAATTGTTACGCGCCGGCGCGAACCGGACCAGCGATATCGAGCACGGCGGCGCCGTTCACCCGCCCTTCCTTCAGGGCGAGCAGCGCGTCGTTCGCGGCCTCGAGCGGGTAAAGGTCGTACTCGGTGCGGACCGGGATGCGGGCGGCAAGGTCGAGGAACTCGCGGGCGTCCTGCCGGGTGAAGTTGGCGACGCTGCGAAGGGAACGTTCCCACCAGAGGCGCTCGTAGGGGAACTCCGGCACGCGGTCGAGGTGGATGGCGTTGATGGCAACCGTGCCGCCGCGGTCGACCGCTTCGAGCGCCCGGACGACGACGTCGCCTGCGGGGGCGAAGGTGACCGCGGCGTCGAGGGGGACGGGCACGGGGTCGCTGTAGCTGCCGGCCCAGCGCGCGCCGAGGCGGAGCGCGCGCTCCTGCTCGGCGCGGGAGCGAGTGACGACGTAGACCTCGCAGCCCCAGTGGACGGCGACCTGGATGGCGAGCGACGCCGAGGCGCCGAAGCCGAAGAGGCCGAGCCGGCCGCCGGGCTCGATGCCGCTGACCCGCAGCGACCGGTAGCCGATGACGCCGCCGCAGAGGAGGGGCGCGGCATCGAGGTCGGCGAAGCCAGCGGGGAGCGGGAAGCAGAAGTCGGCGCGGGCGGTGATGAGCTCGGCGTAGCCGCCGTCGCGGTCCCAGCCGGTGAACTCGGCCCGCTCGCAGAGGTTTTCGCGGCCGGCGGCGCAGCGCGGGCAGACACCACACGCCCCGCCGAGCCAGGCCACGCCCGCACGGTCGCCGACCTTCCAGCCGGCCACGCCGTCGCCGATGGCCTCGACCCGGCCGACGACCTGGTGGCCCGGGGTGATCGGGAGGCGGCGCGCGGGAAGGTCGCCTTCGGCGAGCTGGAGGTCGGTCCGGCAGACGCCGCAGGCGGTGACGCGGAGGAGGAGTTCGCCGGGCCCCGGCTGCGGCGGCTCGACGGCGTCGATGCGGAGCGGCGCGCGTTCGGCAGGGGCGGGCTGGTGGAGGCGGGCGGCGCGCATGGTCAGGCGACGGGGGCCGGGCGGGCGCAGCCGATGATGTCGGCGATGCGGGCCACGCCTTCGGCGGCGCACCAGGCTTCGAGACCTTCGACGATGTCGAGGAGGGCGCGCGGGTTCGCGAAGGTGGCCGTTCCGACCTGGACAGCGGACGCGCCGGCCATGAGGAACTCGAGGGCGTCGCGCGCGGTCGCGATGCCGCCGCAGCCGATGACCGGGATGCGCACCGCGCCAGCGACGTCGTAGACGATGCGGAGCGCGATGGGCTTGATGGCCGGGCCGCTCAGGCCGCCGCGCGCGCGGGGAAGGACCGGGCGCCGGCGGTCGACATCGATGGCCATGCCGAGGACGGTGTTGATGGCGCAGATGGCTGCCGCACCTTCCGCCTCGCAGGCTTTCGCGAGGGCGACAGGGTCGGTGACGTTCGGGGTGAGCTTCACGATGACCGGGAGGTCGGTATTGCGGACGGCGGCGCGGGTCGCGCGGGCGGAGGCTTCGACGCTCTGGCCGATCTCCATGCCGCCGGTGTCGACGTTCGGGCAGCTGATGTTCAGCTCGAGGGCGGCGATGCCGGGCACGCCGTCGAGCATGCGCGCCATCTCGCCGAATTCGTCGATGGTGTCGCCGGCGACGTTGACGATGACCGGCGTTTCCCAGCGGGCCCACTGCGGCGCGAGATCGCGGATGCAGGCGTCGATGCCGACGTTCTGGAGGCCGATCGAGTTGAGCATGCCAGCGGGAGTCTCGGCGACGCGGGGCTGGCGGTTGCCGGCCCGTGGCTCCATGGTGACGCCCTTGGAGACGACCGCGCCGAGCCGGCGGATGCCTTCGGGGCCGAAGTGGTGCTCGAATTCGAAGCCCCAGCTGAAGGTGCCGCTCGCCGGCATGACGGGGTTGCGGAGGAGGAGGCCGCGCTTATGGCCGGGGGCGAGGTCGACGGAGAGGTCGGGTATCACGGGGACAGTGTACCGCGGCGAAACGCCGAAGGCCGGGCAAGTCGCCCGGCCCTCGATGCGTGTGCGGACCCCCGGCGTCAGGAATCGCTCGTGCGGCGGCCGCGGTACCGCGACCCGTTCAGGCTGAAGCTGTCGCTGTCCCAGAGGGGGTCTTCGGACGAGTTGCGGAAGTCGCGGACGATGCCGCAGCGCTTGCAGCGGCCGGTGCTGACGGCCCCGTTCGGGGTTTCGATGACCCAGTGGTGGCGGCAGAACGCCTGCCCGGCCTGTGCCGTCGTGGTCGAGGTCGATTCGGTCATGCAATCTCCGTTGCTGTGCTTACCGGTCGGTAATCCAGAGTATACCACCGACCGGGGGCGCGAAACCACGCTACGGCGTCACCCCGAAATGCGCGGTAAACGGGGCGCCGGTTTGGCCCCGCTCGTGAAACCGGGTACGATCGAACTGCAGCTGGCACCGGCCCGGCACGCGGGATGGCCGGACGCCGGGAACGCGCCGCCAGCATCGCAGAAAGGCACCCCGCGGATGAGCCCCGTTCCCACGATCGACCGCGACGCCGTCGTCGCAGCCCTCGAGGGCGTCAAAGACCCCGAACTCCACGCATCCATCGTCCGCCTCGGCATGGTGAAAGACCTCGCGATCGAGGGCGGCAAGGTGGCCCTGACGGTCGAGCTGACCACGCCAGCGTGTCCGCTCCGCGAGACCATCGAACAGGACGTGCGGGCGGCGCTGGCGGCCGTCCCGGGGGTCGAAGACGTGGCGATCACGTGGGGCGCGCAGGTGCGGGCGTCGAACCCGCGCGAAGGGCAGAAGCCGATCCCGGGCGTGCGGAACATCATCGCCGTGGCGTCGAACAAAGGCGGCGTCGGAAAGTCGACCGTGGCCTCGAACATCGCGGTGGCCCTCGCGAAGGCGGGTGCGAGCGTCGGGCTCATCGACGCGGATATCACCGGGCCGAATCTGCCGACGATGTTCGGGCTGCCTCCGGGTCTGCAGGCGGGGTCGAGCGAGGGGCTGAAGCCAGTCGAGCGGTACGGGGTGCGGGTCGTGTCGATCGGGTTCCTGCTGCCGCGGGGCACGCCGGTGGTGTGGCGGGGGCCGATGATCGGGAGCGCGGTGCGGCAGCTCCTGCACGATGTGCCGTGGGGCGATACCGACTATCTCGTGATCGACCTGCCGCCGGGGACGAGCGACGCCTCGATGAGCATGGCGCAGGACGCGCCGATCACCGGCGTCATCATCGTGTCGAGCCCGCAGGCGGTCTCGGTGGAAGACGCGATGAAAGCGGTGGCGATGTTCGAGAAGCTCGGCGTGCCGGTGTTCGGGATGGTCGAGAACCTGAGCTACTTCGTCGCGCCCGACACGGGGAAGCGGTACGACATCTTCGGTCACGGCGGGGCGCAGCAGGCGGCGGACGAGCTGGGTATCGACTTCCTCGGCGAAATCCCGATCGAGCCCGGGGTTCGCGAAGGCGCGGACCGCGGGGTGCCAGTCGTCTACGGCGCGCCGGATTCGGATTCGGCGCGCGCCTTCGACCGGATCGCCCGGAACGTGGCGGCCCGGATCAGTGTGTTGCAAAGGATGGGTGGGTAACCCCAAATCACCATGGCATTGAACATCTTCCCGCGGCGGGAACGTCCCGCCGCACCCGCGGCCGAACCGGCCGCACCGACTCCGCTCCCCGAACCGGCGCCTGAGGCGCTGGACGACCCGAAGCCGCGGCGGCGGCGCTCCTCCCGCAAGCCGGCGGCTGAAGCCACCACCGAAGTCACGCGCACCGAGGCGCCAGCTCCCGCAGCCCCCCCGGCTCCGGCCGAGGCAGCAGCCGAGCCGCCCCCGGCGCCGCGGCGCCGCCGGTCGCGGGTCGCGGCTATCGTCGAAGAGGTGTTGGGCCAGCCGCTGGAATCCGCCGCGCCGGCCGTTGCGGCCGCGCCCGCTCCGCCGCCTCCCCCCGCGCGCCCCGCGGCTGCAGCGAAGCGCGACAGTGTCGATGCGGCGGCGTCATCGAAAGCCGCGGCAGCGACTGCCGAGGCGGCAGCACCCTCGAAGAAGGAGCGGCCGACCCCTGCGCCGGTGCCGGCGGAGAAGCAGCTCAGCCAGCTCGCCCACGAGATTTCGACCCTGACGCGCACCCTCGAGACGCAGGCGGCCCAGCTCGCCCAGCTCGTCCGGGTGCAGGAGGACCTGGCGCGCCGGGTGGCCCACACGCCGGGGGCCGCGCCGGCTCCCGCGCCGCGCATCGGCGTGTTCGTCGACGCTGCGAACATCGAACTCGCGCTCGACCGGCTGAAGCACCGCGTGAACTGGCGGAAGTTGCTGGACTACCTCTCGGAGGGGCGCCAGCTCGTCCGGGCGGTGGCCTATTCGCCGGTGCACGAAGACCCGGGCGTGAGCCTCGAGACGCAGCGGTTCGCCGAGCCGTTCCTCGACAACGGGTTCCGCGTGGTCACGAAGCCGTTCAAGCGGTTCTCGGACGGGACCATCAAGGCGAACGTCGACATCGAAATGGCGCTCGACATCATGGAGATGCTCGACCGCCTCGACGTCGTCGTGCTGGTCTCCGGCGACGGTGATTTCGAGCGGCTCGTCGAGGTCGTCCAGGCCAAAGGCGTCCGGGTCGAAGTGGTGTCGGTCGGCAGCAGCACGGCCTCGAACCTGCGGCACGCCGCCGACCGCTTCATCGACATCCAGTCGATTCTTCAGAAGGTCCGGGCCTGAGCCTCCCCGGCTCAGGCCGGTTCGAACACCGGGATGGAGATGCCCGTCGACTGGTCGAGCCAGGCGACTTTCACCCGCTGGCCGATGTAGATGTCTTTCGTGGGGTCCTGCACCCCGACGATGTTCGTCAGGATGCGGAATCCCTCATCGAGGTCGACGTAAGCGACAGCGTACGGGCCGAGTTCGGCGAACGCCGGGTGGCGGTTCAGGCGGACGACGCTGAACGTGTAGACCGTGCCGAGGCCCTTCGACTCGCGCCACTCGAGGTTCGAGGAGCCGTTTTTCGGGTTGTGGCGGCGCGGAAAGAAGACGACGTCGCCGCTGTCGCGGTCGACCTGGTAGAGGAGGCGGTGCTCTTTCGTCGCCTCCCAGTAGGGCTGGGTGTCGGGCTCGGGGAAGCGGGGCTGCGGTCGGTCTGGCATGGTCAATCCCTCGCGAGGACGATGGTGCCGCCGGTGTGGCTGGTGGCGAGCATGCCGCCGTTGCCGTGGGCGACGGCGAGACGGGCATCGGGCACCTGCGACGTCGATTCGCCGCGGAGCTGGCGGGTGGCTTCGATGAGGAGGAAGATGCCGCGCATGCCGGGGTGGTTCGAGCTGAGGCCGCCGCCGTCGGTATTGAGCGCGGGCTTCAGGGGGCTATCGAAGCGGAGGCGCTGCTCGGAGACGAAGGCGCCGCCTTCGCCCTTCTTGCAGAAGCCGAGGTCTTCGAGCATCACGAGCACGGTAATCGTGAACGAGTCGTAGATCATCGCGACGTCGATCTCGTCGGGGCGAACGTCAGCCTCGGCCCAGGCGCGGGGCGCGGACTGTGCAGCAGCGCTCACCGTGATGTCTGACCCGTTCTCCGAGTAGCTGGTGGCTTCGCCCGAGCCGATGATCCAGACGGGCTTCTTGCGGCAGTCGCGGGCCACCTCCGGAGCGGCGATGACGACGGCACCGCCGCCGTCGGAGACCATGCAGCAGTCGAGGAGGTGGAGCGGGTCGGCGATCATCCGCGAATTGAGGACGTCCTCGACGGTGATCTCGCGGATGTCCTGGAATTCGAGGTCGGTCATCGCCTGGACCGCTTGCGGGTTGCGCATCGCGTGGGCGCGGGTTGCGACGGCGATGCGCGCGAGCTGTTCGCTCGTGGTGCCGTACTGGTGCATGTGCCGCCGGGCGACCATCGCGTAGTTCGAGATAAGCGTCATACCGTAGGGGTCGGTCATGTTCGAGAGCGGGCTCGGCGCGCCGGCCCCGCCCCCGCCCATCGTGCCGATGCGGCGGGCGTCGCTGTGGGCGGTCGAGCCGTAGGTGAGGAGCGCAACCTTGCAGCGGCCGGCGGCGATGTCGCGCTTCGCGTGGGCGGCATGGAACTCGTAGGAGCTGCCGCCGACCGCGGTGGTGTCGATGACGTTCGGCCGGAAGCCGAAGTACTCGGCGAGGCTGAGGCCGGCCATCCCGGCGCCGTCCTGGGCGTCGTAGAGGCCGTCGACGTCCTTCCAGCTGAGGCCGGCGTCTTCGAGGGCGCGCGCGGCGCATTCGGCCTTGATCTGGAGGGGCGTCACGCCGGGTGCTTTCCGTTTGGGGTACTCGTAGATCCCGACGATGGCGGCATCGCGCCGCTGGGTGGGCATGCAGCTGCTCCTGTCTGCGAAATGGTGGGCGGTTCTTGCCGCCGGACTCTACGGAGGGGCTCGCGGGGCGTCAAACGGTGCGCGGGCCGGCCGAAGTTTGTTAGCCTCCGGCGCCGATGCTGCTGATCGGCCTGGGGGTCGCGTGGGTGGCCGGGCTCCTCCCGGTCGGGCTGTGGGGTGCGCCGTGGTGGATGGGCGCGGCGTGGACCGCGGCCGCGGGCGTGCCGGCGGCCCTGCGCGGCATCGTCCGGCCGGGGGTCGTCGGGGTGGCGGTCGCGCTGGCGGTACTGGCCGGCTGGCGGCTCGATGGCGCGCTGCAGCAGGGGCAGCCGCCCATTGCGGCGTACGCGGGCCTCGATGTGGTCCTGACGGGCACCGTCGTGAGCGAGCCAGACCCGGGCGAGCTGACGACCGCATACGACATCCGCGTGGAGCGGCTCGACCTCGGCGACGGGACGGCGTTCGACGATGCCGGGCTCATCCGGGCCTGGGTCCACCAGTACGAACGGTTCCTGCCCGGCGACCGGGTCCGGCTCGAGGGCGAGCTGGAGCAGGCACCGGTCTTCGACGGCTTCGATTACCGGAGCTACCTGGCGGCCCGCGGCATCGGCGCGGTCATGTGGCGTCCCGAGACCGCGCTGCTGGAGCCCGGTGACGCCAGCCCGGCGCGGGAGCTCACCCGGCTCCGCCTGGCCCTCGACAGCGCCCTGCAGCGCTCCCTGCCGGAGCCAGAGGCGTCGCTCGGCGCCGGGATCGCCTTCGGGCGGGACGGCGGGCTCTCGCGCGAGGTGAAGGAGGAGTTCAACCGGAGCGGCCTGCGGCACCTGGTCGCCGTTTCGGGCGCGAACCTCGTGATGGTCGCGGCGCTGACGCTCGCGGTGCTCAGCCGGGCGGTCGGCCGAAACCGGGCGCTGGCCGCCGCAGCGCTCGCGGTTGGCGGGTACGTGGTTCTCGCCGGGTTCGAGCCGAGCGTGGCCCGGGCAGCGGTGATGACTGCGGTGCTGTTCGCCGGGGAGGCCGTCGGCCGGCCGCAGAGCGGGCTGCCCGGGCTGGCGCTGGCGGTCATCGTGCTGACGGCTGCGTGGCCGCGGCTCGCGCTCGATGCCGGCTTCCAGCTGAGCGCCGCAGCGACCGCCGGGCTGCTGACGTTCGGGCCGTGGCTCCGGTGGACCGTCGAGCACGCGCGACGGTGGTGGCCGGCGAGCTGGCTGCCCGGGTGGGTGACGGAGGTGACGGCGCTGTCGCTGGCGGCGACCGCCGCGACGATGCCGATTACGTGGGCGCACTTCGGTGCGGTGTCCCTGGTGGGGCCGCTGGCGAACGTGGTCGTGCAGCCGGTGGTCGCGCTGGCGTTCTGGGCGTCGCTGGCGACGTCGGCTGCCGGGCTCGGCTGGCGGACCGGCGGCGAATTCGCCGGGGTCATCGCGTGGCTGCCGCTCCGGTTCATCCTCGACGCGGCAGCGGCGGGTGCCGCGCCGGCGTGGGCCGCCATCGAACCGGGGCGGCTCGCGCCGGCCGCTGGGGCGGCCCTCATGGCTGGACTCGCGGTGCTGGCCGCCGCGGCGTACCGGTTCCTCCCGGCGCCGGTGCCGGTTTCGGAGGCGGCGCGGCGGCGGGCCGCGCTCGGCAACCAGCTGCTGCTCGGCGGTGCGGCTGCAGCGGTTGCGCTGTTCGTCCTCCCGGGCACGGTGCGGCAGGACCAGGCGCTGACCGTGGACGTGCTCGACATCGGCCAGGGGGACGCGCTGTTGCTGACGACCCCTGGCGGCAAGCAGGTGCTCATCGATACGGGCCCGAGCGGGCTGCGGCTCGCGCGCGAACTCGGGGAGGTCATGCCGCCGTGGGACCGGAAGGTCGACCTGGTCATCGTCAGCCACCCGCAGGAGGACCACATCGGCGGGTTCCCGGCGCTCGCTGAACGCTTCCGCCTCGGCCGGGTCGTCACGAACGGCGACCGGAACGCGACCCGGACAGGGGCGCTGACAGCCCGGGCCCTCGACGGGCGGGAAGTCGTGGCGCGGGCGGGCGACCGGTTCGAGTTCGACGGCGTCGCGTTCCGCATCGTCTGGCCGCCGGACGGTATCCCGGGGGACGAGCTGAACCGCCGGTCGCTGGCGGTGCTCGCGGAATACGGCGGGGTTCGCCTGCTGTTCACCGGCGACCTCGGCGCGGCCGAGCAGCGGGCACTGCTGGAGACGCTCGGGGGCAGCGTCGACGTCCTGAAAGTGCCCCACCACGGTTCGAAGAACAGCGATGCCGCGTTTCTCGGCCTGGCCGCGGGCGGGCTGGCCGTCATCAGCGCCGGCGAAGGGAATCCGTTCGGCCACCCGCACCCGGCGACGCTCGAAGCGCTCGGCGGCGCAACCATCGCCCGGACCGACCGGGACGGGCGCATCAGGATCGAAGTCAAGGAGGGGACCGTCCGGGTCACGACGGAGCGCTGAGCGCTTTGCCCGGGAGCGGCGCCGCGGCTACCCTCGGGAGCGACCCTGGACCGCCCGGAGCCCGAGATGACGACACGCATCGATGGGCGCGCTCCGAACGAGCTGCGCCGCGTTCACCTTGCGACGAACGTGCTGGACTTCGCCGAGGGGAGCTGCCTCGTGGAGTTCGGCAGGACGCGCGTCCTGTGCGCCGCGAGCGTGGAAGACCGGCAGCCGCCGTTCCTGCGGAACACGCAGAGCGGCTGGGTGACGGCGGAATATGCGATGCTGCCGCGCGCGACGCACACGCGAAGCCAGCGCGAGGTCGAGCGGGGCCGGCCCGGCGGCCGGACGCAGGAGATCCAGCGGCTCATCGGGCGGTCACTCCGGGGAGTCGTCGACCTCGAGCTGCTGGGGCCGCGGACGATCACGCTCGACTGCGACGTGCTGCAGGCAGACGGCGGCACGCGAACTGCCTCGATCACTGGCGCGTATGTCGCGCTGAGGCTGGCGGTGCGGAAGCTCGCTGCCGCCGGGCTGGTGAGCGAGGCGTGCATCACGGCCCCGGTGGCGGCGGTCTCGGTCGGCATCGTGCAGGGGGTGCCGATGCTGGACCTCTGCTATGAGGAGGACTCGACGGCGGAGGTCGATTTCAACGTGGTGATGACCGGCGACGACGCGTTCGTCGAAGTGCAGGGCACGGCGGAAGGGAAGCCGTTCAGCCGCGCGGCGATGGACGCGCTCATCGACCTGGCCCGCACGGGCATCCTGCAGCTGTTCGAGAAGCAGCGCGAGGCGCTCGCGGCCAGCTAGCCGACGTAGTGGCCGAGGAACGTGCCGCCGAGGATGTGGAGGTGGCCGTGCTCCTGGCTCTGCATCGCGTCGTAGCCGAAGTTCGAGAGCAGGCGGAAGCCGCCGGGGCAGAGCTGCCGCCCGATCTCGGCGGCGATCGGGGCGACCTTGCCCATGTGGTAGGTCCAGAGTTCGGCCTGGCTGGTGTGCTGCTTCGTCATCGCGAGCAGCATCACGGGAACCCATCGAAGGATATTCTGGATGACGATGATTTCATCGTCCTCATAGATGATGTTCGCGGGCTCTTTGCCCGCGACAATGTTGCAGAAGACGCAGTATGTTGGCATGGGGATTCGGATCTTACCGGTCCGGCGCCCCGCCAAACAAACCACGAGAGCCACGCCGGGAGACCCGATGCCCCAGTTCATGCCGTTCCGCGGGTTGCGCTATACGCAGGCCGCGGGCCCGCTCGATGACCTGCTCGCGCCGCCCTATGACGTCATCACGCCCGCCATGCAGCGGGCGCTGGCGTCGAAAAACCCCTGCAACGCCGTGCATCTCGAACTGGCGGAGGGCGGCGAGGAGCGGTACGGCAGGGTGGCCGGCCTCGTGCGCGACTGGCAGGAGCGCGGCCTGCTCGCGCGGGACGAGCGGCCCATGCTGTACGTCTACGAGCAGGAATTCATCGAAGGCGGCCACGTGTACCGGCGGCGGGGCGTGATGGCAGCAGTCGAGGCCCAGCCGTGGGAAACCGGGGCGGTGAAGCCTCACGAGTACACCATGTCGGGGCCGAAGGAGGACCGGCTGCGGCTGCTGCAGGCCACGGGCGTGCAGTTCAGCCCGGTCTTCTGCATCGCGCGGGACCGGGCCGGCCAGCTGCGCGACTTCATCGAGCGGTCGGCCGCCGCAACGCCGCCGACGGTCACCGCGACGAGCTTCGAAGGCGACCATCACCGCTTCTGGGCGGTCGAGGCCGGGCCGTACGAGATGCGCCAGCTCGCGCCGCTGCTCGCGGAGTCGTTCTACATCGCGGACGGCCACCACCGGTACGAGACGGCCGTGAACTACCGGAACTGGCGGCTCGAACAGGGGCCGCTGCCGCCGGACCACCCGGCGCGGTTCACCATGGCCGCCATCGTCGCGAGCGAAGACCCCGGGCTGGTCATCCGTCCGATTCACCGGCTGGTGCCGCGCCCGGCACCGGCAGACTGGCGGCAGCGGTTGGGAGACGCGTTCGAGGTCGAGCACGTGAAGCTCCCGGCCGGCGCCGCGGAGTCGCGGGAGGCGCTCCTCGAGGTGCTGGAGACGGCGGACGCCGTGGCGCTCGAACTCGAACCGCGGCAGGTCCACGCGCTGCGGCGAGTGCCAGGGAAGCCGCTCGCCGGGAGCGTGCCGCCCGGGCATTCGGACGCGTGGCTCGGTATCGGGCCCAACGTCCTGCGCTACGGCGTGCTCGAACCGCTCTGGGGCATTTCGGACGACGACCTGCGGGCGGGCGCGATCGAGTACTCGCACGACCTCGACGAGGTGTTCGCGTTCCTCGACGCGCGGCCGGGGAATTCGGCCGCGTTCCTCCTGAACCCCGTGCGCATCGAGGACGTCATGAAGCTCGCCGACCAGGGGGAGCGGATGCCGCAGAAGTCGACGTTCTTCCACCCGAAGCTGGGGACAGGGCTGGTCTTCTACCCGCTGGAGCCCTGAGCGCGCGGGTCAGCTTTCGGCGCCGCCGTCGGTCGACAGCATGTAGCCGATCCCGGGCAGCGTCTTGATGATGCGCGGCTCGGCGGGCGCGTCTTCGATCTTCGCCCGGAGCCGTGAGACCCAAACGCGGAGGTACTGGAGGTCGTCGCGGTACTCCGGGCCCCAGACCTTCGAGAGGAGCTCGGGCGCGAGGATGACCTTGTCCGGGTTGGCTGCGAGGTGCTGAAGCAGCAGCCACTCGGTGCGGGTGAGCGAGACCTGCTCGCCGTTCTTGTGGACGAGCCGGCGGTTGAGGTCGATTTCGACGTTGCCGGCGCGAACGACCCGGTCGACCTCCGCGGCGACGGCGCGGCGGAGGACGGCGCGGATGCGGGCCCCGAGCTCGTCCGGGTTGAACGGCTTCACCACGTAGTCGTCGGCCCCGAGTTCGAGCCCGCGGACTTTATCGCTGTCCTTGTCCTTCGCGGTGACGAGGATGATGGGGACGTTGGAGCGCTCGCGGAGCCGGCGCATGACTTCGAGGCCGGAGATGCCGGGCATCATGATGTCGAGGACGATGGCGTCGGGGCGCTGCTCTTCGGCGAGGCGGAGCGCCTCCTCGCCGTCGGCTGCCGTGATGACGCGGAAGCCCTGCGCGGTGAGTTCGAGCTTCATGAGGCGCAGGACGCCGGCCTCGTCGTCGACCACCAGCAGCAGGGGTTCAGCGCTCATCGTCGTCTCCCGGGTCGGCGAAGGCGGGAAGCCAGAAGGTGACGGCGAGCCCGCCCTCCTGCCGAAGTTCGGCGCGTATCGTACCGCCCATTCCCTCGATGAGCCTGCGGCAGACAGCGAGGCCGAGACCTGCGCCCGGGGCGAGGCCCGCGGTGCGCGACGAGCGGTAGAAGCGTTCGAAGATGCGGTCGATGTCCTCCGGGGGGACGCCGGGCCCGCGGTCGAGGACGCTCACGGTGCCGCCGGAAGCGTCCCCGGCGACGACGACTTCGATGGTCGTCCCGGGCGGGGAGTACTTGGCGGCGTTCTGGATGAGGTTGCGGAGCACGTGCTCGAGGTAGCCGGGGTCGCCGGCGACCGGCGGGGGCGAGGTTTCGACGCGCACGTCGACGGTGCAGCCGTTCCCGGGGTCGAGGCCGGCCACGAGCCGGGGGATGAGCCGCTGGAGGAGAACGGGTTCGACCGGGACGTCGCGGTCGAGCTCGGCGCGGGAGAGCGCGAGCAGGTTTTCGAGCATGCGGGAGAGGCGCTCCGCTTCGCGCTCGACGTCAGCGAGAATGCCGTCGGCGACGTCGGGGTCGAGTTCGGCCCGGCGGGTGCGGAGGACGTGGGCGCCGCCGTGGATGACGGTGATCGGGGTGCGGAGCTCGTGGGAGATGAAGCCGAGGAACTCGTCCTTGGCGTCGTTGGCGCGGCGGGCTTCGTCGTACAGGCGGGCATGGTCGATGGCGATGGCGGCGCGGGCGCCGACCTGCCGTGCGAGTTCGACGTCGCGGCCATCGAAGTGGCGCGAGCCGCCGACCCTGAGGAACGTCATCGCGCCGAAAAGGCCGTCGCGGGATTCGATGGGGGCGACGATGATGGAGCGCGCCTCCACGCGCCGGGCGATCTCTGCGAGGGCCGGCGTTCCCGAGAGGCGCCGGAGCATCTCGTCGCTGATGACCGGGACGAACCACGCGCTGCCGCCGCGCACGGCGTTGGCGATGGCCGCCCGGAGCTCCTGCGCGGCGCCGGCGGCCTCGAAGGCCTCGACCGCCTCCGCGAGCCTCGCGTCGGCGCTCGCCCGGGCGACCCGGCGCAGCTTGCCGTCCTCGAGCAAGTCGACGAAGCAGGCATCGGCAAACCGGGGGACCACGAGCCCGGCGAGGGCCGTCATCGTGCGCTGGAGGTCGAGGGACTGGTTGAGGGCGACACCGGCGTCGGCGAGGAGCTGGAGCGCCTCATTCGCGCGGAGGAGCTCGTGCTCCTTGGCAAGGGCGCCGGCGTAGAGGTCGGAAATTTCAGCTTCGCGCTCGATGAGGCGGCGGAGCAGCCGGCGCATCCGGCCGCCGAAGACGGCGATGACGCCGCCTTCGACGACGAACGCCGCGAGGACGACGAGGTCGGCCGAATCGAACTCGAAAGCGCCGGGCTTGCCAACGAAGTAGAGGTTCGCGATGACCGCTGAGGCAGCGGTCGCGGCGAGGGCGGGCCCGGTGCCCGCGAGAAAGGCCGTCGCGACGGACGCGCCGAGGAAGATGACGAACGTGGGCGTGAGACCCTCGAAGATGAGTCCGAGCAAGGCGCGGGCCCCGGTCGCCCCGGCGACGAGGATGGCCGCGATGAGGTAGCCGCGGAGCCAGCCGGCGGTGTCGTCCTCTGCCAGCCAACGCAGGAGTCCGCGGAGGCGGAGCGGGGCGCCGGGCAGGAGAGAGGGGTCGCCCGCGGAGCCGGCCGCCGGGCTGCTGCGGGCGGTCATCAGTCGCCCGTCATGCGGCGGAAGTCGAACAGGCGGTCGAGGGCGCGGTCATCGAGGCCGAGTTCGCGGCGGGCGGCCTCCCGGATGGTGATGCCTTCGGCGAGGGCGAGCTTCACGAGTTCGGCGGTGCGGTCGTAGCCGATATCGAGCGCGAGCGGCGTCGCGATGGCGAGGCCCTGCTCGACGAGCTGCGGGCCGCGCTCCGTGGCCCGGATGCCCGCGACGCACTTTTCGGCGAAGACGGCTGCGGCGCTGCCGAGCAGGTCGACGGATTCGAGCAGCGCCGCGCCGGCCACGGGGAGCATGGTGTTCAGTTCGAAGAAGCCCCACTGGCCGGCCATCCCGATGGTCGCGTCGTTGCCGACGACCCGGGCGGCCACCTGGACGACGGCCTCCGGAATGACCGGGTTCACCTTGCCGGGCATGATGCTGCTCCCCGGCTGGAGGGCCGGGAGCTCGATTTCGGCGAGCCCGGCCCGGGGGCCGCTCGCCATCAGGCGGAGGTCGTTGGCGATTTTCACGAGGGCCACGGCAGCGGCGCGGAGGTGGCCGCTCGCTTCGACCATGGCATCGATGGACGACTGGGCCTGGAAGTGGTTGGTCGTCTCGGTGAGCTGGACGCGGGCGACCTCGGAGACGTAGGCGAGCACCCGGCCGGCGAATTCGGGGTGGGTGTTGAGGCCGGTGCCGACGGCGGTCCCGCCGAGTGCGACTTCGCGCAGGGCTTCGCCGGCGGCCGTGACCCGGCGGCGGGCGCGCTCGACCTGCCCCGCGTAGCCGCGGAACTCCTGGCCGAGCCGGACCGGCACGGCATCCATCAGGTGGGTGCGGCCGGTCTTGATGACGCCGTCGAACTCGGCAGACTTCGCCTGGAGCGCCGATTCGAGCCGGTAGAGGCCGGGCAGGAGGCGCTCGCGGATGCGGCGGACGGCCGCCAGGTGGATGGCGGTCGGGACGACGTCGTTCGAGGACTGGCCGCGGTTGACGTGGTCGTTGGGATGGACCGGCCGGTAGACGCCGCGGGGGCCGCCGCCGAGGAGTTCGTTCGCGCGGTTGGCGATGACCTCATTCACGTTCATGTTGCTCGAGGTGCCGGAGCCGGTCTGGTAGATGTCGACCGGGAACTGGTCGTCCCAGCGGCCTTCGGCGACCTCGGTGGCGGCGGTCATGATGGCCTCGGCGAGCGGCGCGTCGAGGAGACCGAGCTGGCGGTTGGCGCGGGCGGCGCCGGCTTTGAGGAGGGCGAGCGCATGGATGATGGGCAGCGGGAAGGGGCGGCCGGAGATGGGAAAGTTGGCGATGGCGCGGGCGGTATCGATGCCGTAGAGGGCATCGGCGGGCACCGGGAATTCGCCGAGGGCGTCGCGCTCGATGCGGGTGGCGTCGGCCATGGTGACACTCTAGCAGGCTGACCGAGGAGGTTGGAGAGGCCGCCGGCGGGTTGAACGGGGGATGGCGCGGGCATAGACTGGGGCATGGCGGGTGGTTAGCTCAGATGGTTAGAGCGCGTCGTTCACACCGACGAGGCCACTGGTTCGAGTCCAGTACCGCCCACCAGCCGAATCGTCGGTCCATCGGTTGAACGGGGTGCCCGTCCGGCCGATAATCGAAGCAGTGCCGAAGTGGCGGAATGGCAGACGCGCTACGTTCAGGGCGTAGTGCCCCCTGTGGGCGTGTGAGTTCAAATCTCACCTTCGGCACCAGCGACTGTTTCGTGCGCCCGTAGCTCAGGGGATAGAGTGTTGGGTTGCGGACCCAAAGGTCGGAGGTTCGAATCCTCCCGGGCGTACCATCTTGACTTTCGACACGTGTCGCCGACACGCCGCCAGCCGCCGAACCGGGCGGCTTTTTCGTTCGTTGGCGAGCGGCGGGAGGTACGGGCCGGGTCAGGGCGCGGGGCGCGCGGCCTCGGCCTGCTCCTCGCGCGACGGCTCTTCGGCGGCAGGCAGTTCGCGGCCCCGCATGATGGTGACCGCATCCCGGACGGTCCGAGGGAGGGCGCGCCAGTTCCAGGCGAGCAGCGCGATGCAGAGGGCGGTGTAGGCGAGTCCGTAGAGCACGCGCGCGTGTTCGTTCGTGATGAAGAGCTGCGTCGCGAAGAGTGCGAATAGCCCCGCCGCCTCGACGCGCGACATCCGCAGGTTGGCGAATACGGCGATGGCGAACGCGCTCTGCGCGGCGGTCAGGAAGATTTCGTCGCGCTGGCGACTATCGAGCGGCAGGCCGAGCGTCCAGCCGAATTCGCCGGCGGAGACGAGGAAGGCGATCGGCAGCGTGCCGATGAGGAGTGTCCACTGGTTCACCTTCGATGAGATGAGGACGCCCATGCCGGCGGCGGCGCGGCCCCGCCAGGCGAGGAGGCAGGCCACCAGTACCTCCGGCGACTCCGATGCGAGGGGCGCGAGCCACTGGATGAGGAAGAACTCGCTGATACCGAAGCGCTCGCCGATATGGACGAGCGAGTCAGCGAACGGCTCGGCGGAGGCGAAGATGGCGACAGCGCTGTAAACGAGCAGGACCACGACGACGAGTCGGCGGGGCGCGTTTTGCAGCGCGCCGATCGCCTTCGCGGGCCCGACGAGTTCGACCTCCTCGGTTTCGACCCGCGAGGTGAAGAACATGTACATCAGGAAGAGCGAGACGAGGACGATGGTGTCGATGACCGTGATGTGACTGCGGAGCGGGATGAAGATGACGTAGGCCGTGGCGACGGCAAGGAACGTCAGCTCGAGGCTGCGCTCGCGGTCGACGATGAGTTCGCGGATGCGGGTGCGGTAGAAGAAGAGGAAGAAGACGAGCGGCCAGCCGATGCCGATGAGGAGGCGGTTGCCGCCGGTCATGTTCGCGACGGCGAGGCCGCGCTCGGCCTCCGCCGGGTCGGCGCCGGCCTTCCACGCGAGGATGAAGTCGACCGCGTATTCGGGCAGGACCGCGATGATGGCGATGATGGCGAGCGCGAGGCCCTGGGAGATGTCCATCTCGGCGGTTTCGGCGCCCCAGGAGAGGAGGAACGCAGCGGCGAGGATGGCGATGCCGAAGGTGAGCGCGGCGGCGATGGCCGGCGGGTGGTAACCGGCGAAGCGGAAGGCGATGCCCGGCGCGCAGGCGAGCGCCGCAGCGCCGATGGTGAGCCAGGCGCGCGTGTCAGTCCGCACGGGGCAGGGCTCCCGGGCGGCTGGCGCGGTTCATTCGTAGAAGGGGATGGGCTCGGCGGTCTCCCAGTAGTTCTCGAGCTTCCCTTCGGGGAGACCGCGGCCCGGGTAGAACCGGCCTTTGTGGAGCTGGTCGACCATGTGCTCCTGGCTCAGGAGCTCTTCTTCGAAGACGGCGGTGAAGTAGCCGATGCCCTGGGTGCTGTGCGCATCGGAGCCGCCGGTGCCCGGCTTCCCGAGGACCTTCGCGACCTGCAGGGCGAAGTAGTTTTCACGCGGGGTGTTGCAGCCGTTCAGGACCTCGATGGCGTCGACGAGCTGGAAGACGGGGAGCTTCGCGGCTTCCTCGGGGGTGAGGCGGAACGGCTCCTTGCCTTCGCGCTTGAAGTGAACGGGGTCGAAGAAATGGCGGAACGGGTGGGCGACGATGAGGAAGGCGCCCTGTTCGTCCGCGATTTCGCGGAGCTTCTCGAGGCGGCGGATGCCCGGCGCGTAGCCTTTGAGCCCGACGGTGAGGATGTGCCCCATGTCGGTGGAGACTTCCATGCCGTTCGAGACGAAGATGCCCTCGTGCTTCTTGCGGAAGGGGTTGAGGTCCCAGGGCTCCCACATGCGGTCGTGCTCGGTGATGTTCACGCCGGTGAGGCCGACGCGGCGCGCTTCGGCGATGAGGTCATCGGGGTCGAGCATGGAGTCCGAGGCGCCCCGGGTGGTATGCAGATGCATGTCAATGATGGTGCCCGGCAAACGGCGCCCTCCGCAGGTTCGTTCGGATTTTCACGAGTGCGGCGAGTATATCACCGCTCCCCGAGCAGGGGCATCGCCCAGCCGAAGAGGCCGACGAAGACGAGCGACATCCCGAGCCAGATCCACCAGAGCCGGCGGGAGATGAGCCAGAGGATGGGCACGGGAAGCCAGGCGATGGCGGCCATGAGGAGGAGCCACGGGCCGCTGGGCGCGCCGAGGGCGGGGGTCATCTCTGCAAAGCCGCCGAGGATGTAGGCGGAGGCGAGCACCAGCCCGGCCATGGACCAGAGGACGCCGGTGCCGATCGAGATGGGGACGGCGAGGAGCCAGCCCGGCACCTCGGGGTCGAAGACTTTCTGGACGAACCGCTGGGAGCCGGGCTGCACGGCGATGTAGGTGAGCGCAAAGGTCGAGATGATCGCCATGGCGTTGCCCATTGCCCAGCCGGCGAGGATGGTGTAGACGTTCACGGCGTCTGCGCCGCGCGGGTGAGGATGACGTCGAGGCCGGCTGACCGCGCCCGTTCGGCGAGCGGAGCGCCTTCGCCGGGCGGCCCGGCCCAGAACCAGGTCGGGCCGGCGCCGGTGAGGACGACGGGCTGGCCGATCGCCGCCTCGACCCGGGCGCGATGGGCCGCGAGGCCGGGAAAGACGCGCAGGGCTGCTGCTTCGAGCGCGTTGGCGCCGAGGAGGTCCAGCGAGGTGAGACGGCCGGCCGCGAGGAGGTCGAGGACCCGCGGGACAACGCGCGGAGCTTGCGGCAGCGCGGCGTAGGCTGCGAACACTGCGGCCGTCTTGCGGGGCGGCGAGGGGTCGCCGGCCGGCGGGGGGAAGAGCAGGACGTCGACGGTGAACGCCGCCGGGAGGGGCTCGAGCATTTCGCCGCGTCCCCGGCCGCGGGCCAGGCCGCCGACGAGGAAGAAGGGGACGTCACTCCCGAGCTCCAGCGCGAGACTGGGGAGGTGCGGCGCGATCCCGGGCCACAGGACGGCGGCCATGCGGAGGACCGCGGCGGCATCGGAGGAACCGCCGGCGAGGCCGCCGGCGGGGGGGATCATCTTGCGGAGTACGACGCGGTGCGCCGCCGCAGCGCCGGCGGCCGCGGCTGCGAGCTCGATCGCGCGCCAGGCGAGGTTCGAGGCGTCGGCCGGGGTGCCGGCCGCGTACGGACCGGCGACCTCAATGCCCGGCTCCGCGCCCGGCAGGAGTTCGACGTCATCCGCGAGGTCGAGCTCGAGGAAGATGGTGTCGAGGTCGTGGTAGCCGTCGGGGCGGCGCCCGAGGACATCGAGCGCGAGGTTGACCTTGGCGGGGGCGCGCGCGCGCAGCCGCTCAGGCAAGGGCGAGCACCTCAGCGGCGGCCTGCTGGAGGGCGCGCCATTCGGAGAGGTCCAGCGTCTCCGGGCGACGCGCGGGGTCGATGCCGGCGCGGAGCAGCGCCTCCCGGGCGCCGCCGGGCGGGAGCCAGGTGCCGCGGGCCAGGCTGTTGTGGATCTGCTTGCGGGGGTTGCGGTAGACGCGGCTGACGAACTCGAAGAAGCCGGGGATATCGGCTGCCGGGATCGCCGGCTCCGGGAGGAGCGTCAGCCGGATGACCGTCGACCAGACCGCGGGCGGCGGGTCGAATGCTTCGGGGGGCACGTCGAAGAGGATTTCGGGCTCAGCGTACACCCGGATGGAGACGGTCAGGAGTGACCACGCGCCCGGCGGGGCCGCCATCTCGCGCGCAACCTCGCGCTGGACCATGACGACGAGCTCCGCGGGCTTCCGGGGAGATTCGAGCGCGTTACGGACGATGGGGTTGGCGGCGAAGTAGGGCAGGTTGCCGACGATCGAGAAGAGACGGTCCGCGGGGACGATCTCCCCGTACTCGGCGGTGCGGGCGTCGGCTTCGACGATGCGGAGGCGCGGGTGGCGGCGGAAGCGGTTGCGGAGGTGGCCGACGAGCCGGGGCTCGATTTCGAGCGCGACGACCTCATGGCCGGCTTCGAGGAGCGCGGCGGTCAGCTGGCCGGTCCCGGCGCCGATTTCGACGACGAGGCCGCGTTCGGGCACGCGGAGCGCTCCCGTGATGTCGGCGAGCACGCCCGAATCGCGCAGGAAATGCTGGCCGAGCGCCTTGCGCGGGCGCGGGCCAGGAAGACGCTCCGATTTCTCGGGGGGCATAGTTCCATCGTAGGGGCGGCCGGAAGGGTCAGTCGAGGATGTAGATATCGACGTTGCCGGTGCGCCAGGGGTTGGGCCCGGCGGACTCCGGGAAACCGAGGTCGACCTTCCAGCCTTTGATGCCGCCGCCGACATCGGCGGCGACGCAGAGGCCGTAGCCGGGGACGACGAACCGGGTGCCGAGCGGGATGTAGTCGGGGTCGACGGCGCAGATGCCGCGGTCGACGATGACGCCGGTGGCGGTCCGGCCGTAGGCCGGGTGCTCGCGCGACCAGGGTCCATGGCTCGCGTTGTACCAGGTGGCCCAGACGGTGACCTTTTTGCGGTACGGCCCGGTGTATTCGGGGCTGGCGAGGATGAGGCCGGAGCCGCCGGTTTCGAGCGTGCCGATGACCTGGCGGGCCGGCAGCGGGGAGCGGATGACGGTGCGCGCGACGGCCTCGCGCCGTTCGAGGATGCCGTTCCGGTAGGTCGATTCGTAAACGACGCGCACCTCGCCGGGCTGGCCGGGGGTGAGCCGCACCTGGCCTTTCGGCAGGGCCGGGTCTTCCTCGACGAGCACGGGGGGAGGGAGCGGCTCGGCGACTTCCTCGCGCGTGGTGCGCAGGGTGGCGACGACGAGCGTCGCGCCGGCGGCGAGGAAGTCGCCGGGTTCGTGCGAAAGGTCGATGACCTGCGCATCGCCGAGGTCGAGGAGGGCGAGCACCTCGCCGGCGGTCGCGGCGCGGGTGTAGAGCGCGTGGGTCTGGCCATCGAGGACGACGTTGATGGTCCGGGCGGGCGCGAGCCGGACGGCCATGCCGGCATCGAGCTTCGTCGCGAGGGCCGGCTCGACGAGGTCGGCTTCGCGGACGACGAGGCCGAGGTCGGCGATGAGCTCCTCGACGGTCGCGGCCGGCGACTGGACTTCGAGACGGAGGGCATCGATGTAGACCACGAAGCGGCGGGCGCGCTCGACGGTCACGACCGGGGCCGGCGACTGGGCCGCTGCGGCGGAACCGTCGGCGATGCGGAATCCGGCGAGCGGCGCGGCAGGCGATGCGACGACGCCGTTGAGCCGGACACGGTCGCGCGGGCCGAGCGCGACGCCCGCCTCGGCAAGCGCGCCCCCGACGGTCGAGGCAGTGGTCACGAGCGCCAGCTCGCGGCCATCGACGGTGATCGTGACGGAGCGGGAGGCCTGGATGCCGATGCCCGAGAGGCCGGCGGTCTCGAAGACGCGGGTGCGCTGGTTCGGCTGCGCGAGGCCGGGGAGGACGGCGAGTTCGCCCGGGAAGACGGTGTGGTAGAGGCGGGCACCGCTCTCAGAAACGACGAGCGTGTCGCGGGACGGGAAGGCGACCACGCCGAGCACGGTGATGGCAGCAACGGCGAGGACGGCGGCGGCGTGGTTCCGGCCGCGAAAGATGCGGGCCCGGGCGCGGCGGACGAATTGCCGGCGTTCGTGGCGCAGCCGTGACGGAAGGTACGGCCGGGGCAGGGCCTGCGTCACACGCACTCCTCGTGGATTGACGCGAGCCCGTGCGGGTCCGGGCCGGTCGAAAACTGGAGAAGGTGGCCGTGCACCTGCTGTCGAACTGGATCCCGGGCTTGCTCTGCAACAGCCGGCTCAGGCCCGGTTGACTGCGGCACCCGAGGCAGACCCCTTATGGCTGCTTCCTTCCGGACCTGACCAGGTTCGGAGCGCCTCGCCGCGCAGGACCAGACCCTCGGCGCCGACTGAAGAGGACAGTCCCCGAAAGCGCAGCCCTCGAGCAGGAATTCGACCCCGCTATAGCGGATTGCGGGTTCAGGGCACCGCTAGCTCCCCGTCTAGCACAGCCACCCTTACCCTAGCGCCGGGCGCGCCGGGGGGTCAATAGGCCGACTGCCGCCGCTAGCCGAGGTGGAGCGCGACGAGGAGGTCGCCGGCGTTGACGCGCTGACCGCCGGTCACCGCGACCTGTTCGACGACACCAGCGGCGGGCGAGCGGAGTTCGTTGTTCATCTTCATCGATTCGATGACGAGCAGGACATCGCCCGGGGCCACGCGGTCGCCTGCCTTGCAGCGCACTTCGACGATAGAGCCGGTCATCGGGGCCGTGATGCGGCGGAGGCCGGTCTGCACCTGCTGGGCCGCGAGTTTGGCCGCCTGCGGGCGCCAGCGTTCGACGTTGAAGTCGAAGGCGTGCCGGCCGATGGTGGCCCGTGCGCCGCCGCGCCGGCGTTCGAGGTAAATCTCGACGGGGCGGTGTTCGAGCATGAGCAGGTAGAGCTGGGAGTCGCCGACGCGCTGGAGCTCGACGCGGGTCCACTCCTGCTGGCCTTCGCGGCGGACGCGGATGCCCTCATCGTCGCGCTCGATCTCCCAGGTCGATGCCGATTCCTCGGTGCGGACTAGAAACTTCTCGGCCATCGGCCCATGCCACCTCCGCGGGACGTGAGACCGGCCTGCTGCCGCCGCCAGGCGCCGATGGCGGCGCGGTAGCCGTTGGACGGGGCTGCCTGCCCGTTGAGCGGCTGGTCGCCGCTGTCGCGGTCGCCGCTCGTGACCATGAGCAGGGCGGCGATCTCGGCGATTTCGCGCTGCTCCTCGAAGTGCTCCTCGGCGAGCACCTGGTTCCGGTCGAGGAAGCCGGTATCGATGTCGCCGCTGATGAAGTCGGGCAGGTCGAGAATTTGCTGCAGGTAAGGGATGTTCGTTGCGACGCCGACCACCCGGAACTCGGCGAGGGCGCGCTTCATCCGCTGGCGGGCGCCTTCGCGGTTGCGGCCCCAGGCGGTGACTTTCGCGAGCAGCGAATCGTAGTAGGGCGTCACTTCGATGCCGTCGTACAGGGCGCTTTCGACGCGGATGCCAGGGCCCGCGGGTTCGCGGGCGAAGACGACGCGGCCGACGGAAGGGAGGAAGTTGTTGAAGGGGTCCTCCGCGACGATGCGGCACTCGATCGCCCAGCCGCGGGTGAGGAGGTCGGCCTCTTCGTAGGGCAGCTCTTCGCCGGCGGCGACGAGAATCTGGTCCTTCACGAGGTCGGTGCCGGTGACGATTTCGGTCACCGGGTGTTCGACCTGGAGGCGGGTGTTCATTTCGAGGAAGTAATGCTGGCCGTCCTCGTTGAGGAGGAACTCGACCGTGCCTACGTTATGGTAATCAGCGGCCCGGGCGATGCGGACGGCGGCGCGGGAGAGGGTGCGGCGGAGCTGGGGGCTCACCGCGACCGAGGGGCACTCCTCGATGATCTTCTGGTGCCGGCGCTGGATGGAGCACTCGCGTTCGCCCAGCGGGACGATGTTGCCGTAGCGGTCGCCGATGACCTGGACTTCGATGTGGCGAACCCGCTTGAGGTTCTTCTCGACGTAGATGGCGGGGTTGCCGAAGGCGGCTGCGGCTTCCTGCATGGCGCGGGCGGCGGCGCCCGGGAGCGCTTCGGGCGACTCGATGAGGCGGATGCCGCGGCCGCCGCCGCCCGCCGCGGCTTTGATCATGACGGGGTAGCCGATGCGCTCGGCGAAGGCGAGGGCCTCATCCACCGAGGTGAGTTCGCCGCTGCCGGGAAGGACGGGGACGCCCGCCTGCTCCGCAATGCGGCGCGCGGCGATCTTGTCGCCCAGGAGCCGGATCGACTCGGGCGAGGGGCCGATGAAGACGAGGCCGGCGGCCTCGCAGGCCTCGGCGAACTCGGCGTTTTCGGCCAGGAAGCCGTACCCCGGGTGGATCGCGTCGGCGCCGCATTTTTTCGCGACGTCGATGATGCGCTCCACGTTCAGGTAGCTCTGGCGGGCGTCGGCCGGGCCGATGTAGTGCGCCTCATCCGCATAGCGGACGTGCTGCGACAGGCGGTCCACATCGGAGTAGACGGCCACCGAACGGATATCGAGGTCGCGCAGGCCGCGGACGATGCGGAGGGCGATTTCGCCGCGGTTCGCTACCAGGACCTTGGAAAACATTGCAGGGGCCTTTACTTCTCTCGGGAAACTCGATAGCTCCACAGCATACGCGGAGCGGGCCGGACAGGCGAACAGCGTGTCGTGTTGGTCGGCACTTCGTGTAGCTCGTACACTAACTCCCATGGCCGGCCCGGGAGCTACAGGGGAGCGGTTCGCCGTCATCGTCGTCGGCAGCGGAATTTCCGGGCTGTTCGTCGCGCTGGAGGCGCGGCACCTCGGCCCGGTGCTCGTGCTCACGAAGGGCAGCATCGACGACTGCAACACGCGCTGGGCGCAGGGCGGCATCGCGGCGGCCGTCGGCCCGCTCGATTCGCCGGAGCAGCACCTGGCTGACACGATTGCGGCGGGAGCGGGCCTGGTCGACGAGGAGGCGGCTCGCATCCTGTGTTACGAGGCGCCGGCGCGGATCCGCGACCTCGTCCGCTACGGAGTGTCGTTCGATTCGCTCGGCGGCGAAGTCGCGCTAGGGCGGGAGGCGGCGCACAGCCGCGCCCGCGTGCTGCACGCCGGCGGGGATCGCACCGGGGCCGAGATCGAAACCGCGCTCTCGGAGGCCGCGAAGGACCCGGCGATCACCATCCTCGACCATACGCTCGTCACGCGCGTCATCGTGCAGGAGGGGGAAGCGGCGGGCGTCGAGGCGGTCGCGCTGCAAACGGGCGAGCGCGAGGTGTACCTCGCCGACGCGGTCGTGCTCGGGACGGGCGGCGCGGGCCAGCTCTTTTCCCACACGACGAACCCGGAGGTGGCGACCGGCGACGGCGTGGCGCTCGCCTTCGATGCCGGCGCAGAAATCGCGGATATCGAGTTCTACCAGTTCCACCCGACGGCGCTGCGCGTGCCGGGTGTGCCGACGTTCCTCATTTCGGAGGCGGTCCGTGGCGAAGGGGCGGTCCTCCGCAACCGGGCCGGCGAGGCGTTCATGAAGCGCTACCACCCGCTGGCTGACCTCGCCCCGCGCGACGTGGTCGCGCGTGCGATCGTGCGCGAGATGCGGAGCGAGGGCAGCGACCACGTCTTGCTGGACTGCACCGGGCTGAAATCGGTCGACCTGGCGGTGCGGTTCCCGGCGATCTTTGCCTACTGCATGGGCGCCGGGATCGACATCCGGGTCGATCCCATCCCGGTGGCGCCGGCAGCGCACTACCTGATGGGCGGCGTGCGGACCGACACGTGGGGCCGGACGACGATCCCGCGGCTGTACGCCTGCGGCGAATGCGCGTGTACGGGCGTCCACGGGGCGAACCGGCTGGCCAGCAACTCGCTCATGGAGACGGTCGTCTTCGGCAAACGGGTCGTCGAACACCTCGCGGCCGGGGGCGGCGGCGCGGCCGCAGCGACCCCGGACCGCGCGGCGCTGCCGCTGCCGGCGACTGCCGCACCCTCGCACGCGGAACTCCAGGCGATGATGTGGGAGTGTGCCGGGATCGAGCGCGATGCGGCCGGGCTCGGGCGCGGCCTCCAGGCGATCGCCGGGTGGCCCGCGCGCGGCGAGGGGGCCGTGACCCGGGAGGCCTTCGAACGGCAGCAGATGACGACCGTCGCTGCCCTGATGCTGACGGCCGCGCTGCGCCGTACCGAAAGCCGGGGCGGGCACTACCGCAGCGACTTCCCGCAAACCGACGACCTCCACTGGAAGCGCCGGCAGGTGTTCGTCCGTGAGCGCTGAGCTGGACCCGGGGCTGGTGGAGCGGCTGGCGCGCGCCGCGCTCGAAGAGGATCGCGCCTTCGACGACGTCACGACGCTGGCGACGGTCGACCCCGGGCTCGAAGGGCGCGCGGCGTTCCTCGCGAAGGAAGCGGGCGTGCTCGCCGGGATGCCGGTCGCGGCGGCCTGTTTTCGGCTGGTCGACTCGCGGTGCCGCTTCGACCAGCTCGTCGGCGAGGGCGAGCGGTTCGACCGGGGCGCCGTGCTGGCATCGGTGACCGGGCCCGTGCGCGCGCTCTTGCAGGCCGAGCGGGTCGCGCTGAACTTCGTGCAGCGGCTGAGCGGCACGGCGACGCTCACGCGCGCGTTCGTCGACGCCGTTGCGGGCACGAAGGCGGTCATCCTCGACACGCGGAAGACGACGCCGGGGCTGCGGGACCTCGAGAAGTACGCGGTCCGGTGCGGCGGCGGCACGAACCACCGGCGCGACCTCGCGGCGATGGCGATGGTGAAGGACAACCACCGCGAAGCGATCCGGCGCGAGGGCCGGACGCTTGCCGAGGCTGCGGCGGCGATCCGGGCGCTGCGGCCGGGCGTGGCCGTGGAGATCGAAATCGACGGTCTCGACCAGCTCGACGAGGCGCTCGCGGCGCGGCCGGAGTGGATCCTGCTCGACAACATGCCGCTCGAGGCGATGGCCGAGGCCGTGCGGCGGGTGGCGGGGCGGGCGAAGCTCGAGGCCTCCGGCGGAGTGCGGCTGGAGACGGTCCGGGCGATCGCCCGGACCGGCGTGGATGCGATTTCCGCCGGGGCGCTGACCCACAGCGCGCGGGCGCTGGACATCAGCCTCGAGCTGGAGTTCTAAGCGAGCCCGATGCCCTCGAGGAACGGCCGGGCGGCACGCACGCGGTCGTCCGGCTGATGCTGGTTGATCTCGAGCGTGTGGCTTTCGAGGTGCCCGACGCCGGTGGCGATGTAGTCCCAGCTGACGTCGCCGTCGCCCGGGGCGCGGTGGTCGCCGATGCCGTCGACGTCGTGGAGGTGTGCGCCGATGCAGCGGGACGACCAGCGGCGCAGCCACTCATGCCGGTCGATGAGGCCGAGGCGGTGGAGCACCTCGGCGTGCCCGACATCGTGCCAGTAGCCGGCCTCCGACGGGTCGAAGCCGTCGAGGATGATTTCGTACTCCGCCGGGTGCGGGATTTCGTGGTAGTGGTAGCGGTTTTCGATGCCGATGGCGATGCCGCGCGGGCGCGCGGCGGCGACGAGCTGTTCCAGCGACCGGCGGGCAGCAGCGAGGTGCGGCTCGGCCAGCGCGGCGCGGCGTTCGACCAGCGCGGCGCGGAGGCCCTCGACGCGCGGGCCGCTCCGTTCCCCGGCGTCGAAGGCGCGCCGGAGGGCGAGCTCCTCCTCGAACTGCTCGCGCGGGCTGCCGACGTGACCGAGGTGGACCACGATGCGGCGGGCGCCGACCTCGGCCGCGAGCTCGATCGAGCGGAGCGCGGCCGCGACCGCAGCGGCGCGTTCGCCGTCATCGAGCGCGGCGAGGTTGAGGCTCCCGTTGCCGCGGCCGTTGGGGAGTTTTTCGTAGGGGGCGGGCTGGTGGATGGAGACGATGGGCAGGAGGTTCGCCGCCCGGATGGCGGCGGTCTTTTCGAGCGGTGTCGAGTGGCTGATTTCGATGGCATCGTAGCCGGCTTCGGCGGCGAACCGGGCGAACGCGGCGCCGTCCTCGAAGCGCGGCTGCTGGGCGAACATCGTCGAGAGAGCGAGCTCGCTCATCGCTGGGGCGGCACCTCCGCGTGAGGGCTGGCGGCGGGGGATGGGAGGCGGGCCCACTGCCGCAGCGCCATCAGCGCCAGCGGGACGAGGAACGCAGCGGCGAAGCTCGCAGCGAGGCCGGCGGCGCCGGTCGCCCCGGCGATCGGGACGGCGAGCGCGGCGACGATGCCGGCGAAGAGGCAAAGCGGGAGGTTCCAGAGCCCGGCCCGGCCGCGGGTCGCGACGCTCCAGCCGAGCCACGGCAGGAAGGCGGCGACGCTCCAGCCGAGGAGGTAGAGCCCGACGAAGATGGCGGTGTACATCAGCTCACGAGGCGCGCGATGTCGAAGTACGTGACGATGAGGACGCCGAACAGGAGGAGCGCGAAGCCCATGAAGTGAACGAGCGCCTCCTTTTCGGGGGCGATGCGGCGGCCGCCGCGCAGGATTTCGATGAAGACGAACAGCATGCGCCCGCCGTCGAGCATCGGGATCGGCAGGGCGTTGAAGATTGCGAGGTTGAGGCTGAGGAGCGCGGCCAGCTCGATGAGCGGGCGCCAGCCTTGCTGGTCGATGATCGTGCCGGTCGTCTCGGCGATGCCGACGGGGCCGGTGAAGGCGGGCTGGCCATTCGACATCGAGGCGCCGGAGGTTCCGGCGATCATGACGCGGATTTCGTTGACGGTCAGGCGGAAGGTCTCGCCGAGCGAGCCGATGGCCTTCGGGAACGCCACCCACGGCCAGTCCCAGACCTTTTCGGTGTAGGGATAAAGGAGCTGGCAGGAGGTCGGATTGCCGTCGGCGTCGGTCGTGCAGCTGGCGGGCGCGCCGATGCGGATGCCCGTAGGCCCTTGCCCGGGCGGCGGGTCCCAGCGGGCGTAGACGTAGGCGGTGAGGATGGCGCCGCCGCGGTTGATGACCCAGCGCTGTGTTTCGCCGAGGTTGAGGCGGTTCGCGTAGACGAGTTCGGAGGTGTTGCGGACCTCTTTGCCTTCCACTTCGAGGACGATGTCGCCGGGCTGGAGGCCCTGCTGCGGGAGGGACCCGTCGCGCATCACGCCTTCGATCCGCGCCTCGGCGGCCGGGGAGCCGGGGGCGACTTCGATGACCTGCGCCATCGTGAGGGCGCGCTCGCGGGGGACCATGAAGCCGACGGCGAGGAGGACGATGGCGGTGACGAGGTTCATCATCACGCCGGCCGACATGACGACGAGGCGCTTCCACGCGGCCTGGGCCGCGAGGCTGCGCGGATCGCTCGGGTCCTCCTCGCCGAGGAGGCGGACGAAGCCGCCGATCGGGAGCCAGTTGAGGGTGTACTCGGTTTCGCCCTTGCGGAGGAACGTCCAGGCGCGCGGCGGGAAACCGATGCCGAACTCGAGGACTTTGATGCCGAACGCCTTGGCCGCGAGGAAGTGGCCGAACTCGTGGATGACGACGAGGACGACCAGCATCGCGAGGAAGGGCACCGCGGCCTGCAGGATCGCGAAGGGGTCGATGGCGAGGAAGGTCATGCCGGAACTCCTGCGGGGACGGCGGCCGCGAGCCGGCGCGCCTCGGCATCGGCGGCGAGCACCTCATCGAGCGAGGGGTCGGCCACGGGCCGGTGCTGTTCGAGGACGCGCTCGATGACGCGGGGGATATCGAGGAAGCCGATCTCGCGGCGGAGGAAGCGCTCGACGGCGATTTCGTCGGCGGCGGCCATGGCTGCCGGGACGGTGCCGCCGGCGGCGCCGGCGTCCATCGCCAGGCGGAGGCAGGGGAAGCGTTCGGTATCGGGCCGGCCGAAATGGAGCGTCCCGGCCGCAGCGAGGTCGAGCAGCGGGACGGCGGGCTCGGGCATCCGCTCCGGGTAGCTGAGCGCGAGCTGGATGGGCAGGCGCATGTCCGGAACGCCGAGCTGAGCCTTGACGCTTCCGTCGGAGAACTCGACGAGGCTGTGGACGATGGATTCGCGGTGGAGCACGACGTCGACGGCCGCCATCGGCACGTCGAACAGCCACATCGCCTCGATCGTCTCCATCCCCTTGTTCATGAGCGTCGCGGAATCGACGGTGATCTTGCGGCCCATCTTCCACGTCGGGTGGTCAAGGGCCTGTTCAGGGGTCACGGCGGCGAGCTGGTCCCGCGAGAGGTCGCGGAACGCGCCGCCGCTGGCGGTGAGGATGATGCGGCGGACGCTGCCGGGCGCTTCTCCCCAGAGGCACTGCCAGATGGCGGAGTGCTCGCTGTCGACCGGGCGGAGGTCGCCGCCTCCCTCCTGCATGGCGCGGCGGACCAGGTGACCCGCCATCACGAGCACTTCTTTGTTGGCGATGGCGACGGGTTTGCCCGCGCGGAGCGCGGCGAGCGTGGGCAGCAATCCGGCCGCCCCGGCGGTCGCGACGAGGACGATGTCCACGTCGGGCGCCACAGCGACCTCTTCGGGCGGGATGAACCGGGCGCCGGTTGCAGCCGCGGCGGCTTCGAGCGCGTCGCAGGGCACAGGGGCGTAGACGTAGCGCGGGCGGTGGAGAGCGGCCTGCTCGGCGAGGAGGGCCGTGTTCGCGCCGCCAGCGAGGGCGACGGCCTCGAAGCGCCCCCCGGAGCGGGCGATGACGTCCAGCGCCTGCCGCCCGATGGAACCGGTCGAACCGAGGACGGCGATGCGGCGCGGTGCGGTCACATCATGATCGTACGTCGCTTCGATGCCAGCCGGCCAGTCAGCGGGCGAACGCCGGGATGACCTCGTTCGCCCAGGCGTGCAGCCCGGCCCAGTCGACCGGCGGGCGGATGGCGATGTTGACGCGCGCCGCGCCGGCATCGCGGTAGCCGCCGACGAGATCGACGGCCTGTGCGGGAAGGCCGGTCACGACGCCGCGGCTGCGCATCGCATCGGCGACCGGCCCCCAGGTGGCGCGGAATTGCTCCTCGACCCGGGGAAGGCTGGCGGCGTCGGCCGCCATGTGGAACGAGAGGTTCACGGTCCGCTCGATCGAGGCGGGGTCGCGGCCCTCTGCCTCGCACCAGCGGTCGAGGACGGCCGAGAGCCGGGCGAACTCCTCGGGCGAGGTGTAGGGCGTGTTCCAACCGTCGGCGTGGCGGGCGGCGATGCGCAGGGTGCGCTTCTCGCCGTTGCCGCCGACCCAGATGCGGGGGCGGGGCTGGACCGGCTTCGGGTTGCAGGCCGCGTTTTCGAGCCGGTAGTAGCGCCCGGCGAAATCGGAGCGGTCGCGGGTGGTGAGCAGGCGGACGACCTGGATGCCCTCTTCCAGCATGTCGAGCCGCTCTTTGATGGGCGGGAACGGGATGCCGTAGGCGCGGTACTCGGGCTCGTGCCAGCCGGCGCCGAGGCCGATTTCGAGCCGGCCCCCGCTCAGGTGGTCGATGGTGCAGAGGGCGTTGGCGAGGACCGCCGGGTGGCGGTAGCCCATGCCGAGGACGAGGACGCCGACGCGCACGCTCGACGTCTCGCAGGCCATCGCCGCCATGCAGGTCGTCGCTTCGAAGCAGGAGCCGTTCCCGTCGACGGGCGGCGCTTCGTAGAAGTGGTCCCAGACGTCGACCCAGTCGAAGCCGGCGGTATCGGCCCAGCGCCAAAGGCGGCGGAGCTCGTCCATCGAAATGTTCTGCTGGCCGATGTGCAGGCCGAAGTTCATCGCGGCACCCCCTGAGGTGGGGCCGATTCTACGGGCCGGCTTCGAACCAGGCGCGGACCCGGTGGCGCTGGAGCTTGCCGCTCGCGGTGCGCGGGAGTTCGCCGGCGCGGAGCCAGCGGCGGGGAAGCTTGTAGCCCGCCAGCCGGCCGCGCAGCCAGGTCTCGAGGTCGTCCCAGCCGGCCGCGGCGCCGGGTTCGAAGGCGACGGCAGCGGCGACGACCTGCCCCCAGCGGTCGTCCGGCAGGCCGACGACCGCCGCTTCGCGCACCGCCGGGTGGGCTTCGAGCGCGGCTTCGACCTCGGCCGGGTAGACGTTCTCGCCGCCGGAGACGACGAGGTCATCGCGGCGGTCGAGGACGTAGAGGAAGCCCTCGGCGTCGAGGCGGCCGATGTCGCCGGTGCGGAGCCAGCCGCCCCGGACGGTGCGGGCGGTGGCATCCGGGTCGTCGAAGTAGCCGGCGAAGACGGTCGGCCCGGCGACGAGGATTTCGCCCGGTTCGCCGGGGGGCGCATCGACGCCGACGCGGATGGAGAACAGGGGCTTGCCGGCGGAGCCGAGGTGCCCGAGGGCGTCGGCGGGCGGAAGGGTCGTGACCTGGCTGGTCGCTTCGGTCAGGCCGTAGGTCTGGAGCACGGGCAGGCCGCGTGCTGCAGCCCGTTCGAGGAGGTCACGCGAGACGGGACCGCCTCCGACGAGGACCGCCCGGAGCGCCTCCGGGAACGGGTCGGCGTCGGATTCGAGCATCCGGGCGAGCATCGTCGGGACGACCGAGAGGAGGGTGATGCGCTCGCGCCGGAGGGCGCGGTTCACGGCTGCGGGCTCGAAGCCCGGATGAATGACGATGGTCGTGCCCTGGATGAGGGAGCGCGTGGCGATGGAGAGGCCGCCGACGTGGCAGAGGGGCATGCAGGCGAGCCAGCGGTCGCCCGGGTCGACGCCGATGTTGAAGGCCGACGCTGCGGCGCTCGCGAAGAAGTTCTCGAACGTGAGGCGTGCAGCCTTCGGCCGGCCCGTCGTGCCGGAAGTGAACATGAGGATGAAGTCGCCCGTCCACGTCCCGGGCCAGTTTTCAGCGGACGGGGACAGGGCATCCTCGCGGGCCGTCTCGAGGCTGAGCGCGCGGGCGCCGGCCTCTGCAGCGAGGGCCGCGGCCGCGGCGGCGTAGACCGCGTCGTGGAGAAGGGCGCGGGCGCCTAGCCGCCGGACCTGCCAGGCGAGTTCTGCGTGCGACAGGCGCCAGTTGAGCGGCGCGAGCTGAACGCCGGCCCGGGCCGCGCCGAAGACTGCAGCCACGAACGCGTTCGAATTCGCCGCGAGCAGCGCCGCCCGGTCGCCCGGCTCGAGGCCGGCGCCCAGCAGGAGGGCCGCGACGGCCGACGCGCGGCGGTCGAGTTCGGCGAAGGACCAAACCTCAGCGCCAAATTCCACCGCGGGGTGTCCGGGGAGGACGGCGGCGCGGTGGGCGAGCCAGTCGAACGCCGGGGACTCACCCGGGGCGCTCACCGCGAGGTCTCCCGGGCGACTGCGAGACGGGGAACGACGCCGGCCGGCGGCAGCGCGATGGACCCCGCGGCCGGCCGCGGCACGCCTTCGACGAGGTCGTCGGCGACGGCGAGGGCGGTCGCCAGCCCGTGCGCCGTGCCCGGAGAGCCGAAGGCCGCGGCGAACTCGAGCACAGCGGCGTACCCCGCCCCGGACTCGAACGCGCCGGTGACGATGACTTCGATGCCGGCCGCGCGCGCGGTGCGCGCCAGCCGGGCCGCAGCCGCGAGGCCGAGCTGCGACGGCTTGAGCACGATCGCGTCGCAGGTTTTCGCGGCAACGAGGGCGGCTGCACCGGAGCCGGCGAGGGACTCATCGAGGGCGATACGGAGACCATTGCGCGCCCGCAGCGCCGCGAGGCGGCCCGGCTGCGCGGCTTCCGCGGGGGAAACCGGCTGCTCCACGAGGTCCACGTCTGCGTCGCGCAGGGCGGGGGCAAGGACAAGGAACTCCTCGCCGGGCCACGCGCCGTTGGCGTCGAGCCGCAACCGGACCCGGGAGCCGAGACGTTCGCGGAGGCTGCGGAGCAGTTCGAGGTCGCGGTCCCGGCCGAGCCCGACCTTCACTTTGAGGACGGCGTAGCCCTCGGCGGCGGCCAGCTCGGCCTGCTCCAGCGCGGCGGGGACGTCGGCGGCGTCGACGAGTGCGTTGACCGCGAGGCTGGAGGGGCGCGGCCTGTTCGGTTCGAGCTGCGCCGAAAGCGGGAGGCCTTGCTGCTGCGCGGCGAGGAACCCGACGGCGCTCTCGAGGGCGAACGCCGCGGGCCCGGGCAGCAGCCAGGCGGCCGCCGTGTGCCGTTGGTAGAGGTCCGCGGGCGCGGCGCCGGCGAGCGCGGGCAGGACCTCGCGGAGGGCCGCGACCGCCGCATCGAGCGGGTCACCCGGGCCGGGCAGCGGACAGCAATCGCCGAGCGCCGACCGCCCCTCCGCGTCGGTGAGCTCGAGGAGCACGCCTTCCCGGGAGCTGAAGCCGCCGCGGGCGTCTGTGTGCGGCGCGGCGAGCTGCAGCCGGTACGGCACGAGCCGGGCAGCGGCGATGGACGTCACGGCCTTCGGGGGAACTTCGCGAAGTCGGAATAGGCGGGCTCGCGCTTTTCGAGGAAGGCGTTGCGGCCCTCCTTCGCCTCGTCGGTCATGTAGAAGAGCATGTTGGCGTTGTGGGCGAGCTCGGTGATGCCGACCATGCCATCGAGCTCGGCGTTGAACGCCGACTTGAGCATACGGATGGCGAGCGGGCTCATCTTCAGGATTTGCTTCGCCCAGCGGACGCCTTCAGCCTCGAGCTCCTCGAGGGGGACGACGGCGTTGACGAGGCCCATCTCGAGCGCTTCGCGGGCGTCGTACTGGCGGCAGAGGTACCAGATTTCGCGGGCCTTCTTCTGGCCGACGTTGCGGGCGAGCTGGATGGCGCCGAAGCCGCCGTCGAAGCTGCCGACCTTCGGGCCGGTCTGGCCGAAGCGGGCGTTCTCGGCGGCGATGGTGAGGTCGCAGATGACGTGGAGGACGTGGCCGCCGCCGATGGCCCAGCCGGCGACCAGGGCGATGACGGGCTTCGGGATGGAGCGGATGAGCTTGTGGAGGTCGGTGACGTTGAGGCGCGGGACGTTGTCTTCGCCGACGTAACCGCCGTGGCCGCGGACGCGCTGGTCGCCGCCGGAGCAGAAGGCGCGGCCGCCCTCACCGGTGAAGAGGATGACGCCGACCTCCGGGTCTTCGCGGGCGCGGGAGAAGGCATCGATGAGTTCGAACGTCGTCTTCGGGCGGAACGCGTTGTGGACCTCGGGCCGGTTGATGCTGATGCGGGCGATGCCTTCGGCGCGCTGGAAGATGATGTCGTCGTACTCGTGGACGGTCTGCCAGTCGATCGCAGTCACAGGTGAGCCTCCAGTGGGAGATGGGCGGATTCGGCGAGGAAGCGGGTCACGGCGGCTGCCGTTTCGGCCGGGGCCTCGAGCTGGGCAGCGTGCCCGGCGCCGGGGATGGTCTCCGCCCGCGCATGCGGCGCGAGCGCGGCCATCGCCGCAGCGGCCTGCACGTATTTTGTGTCGAGCTCTCCCGCGAGCGCGAGAAAGGGGACGCGGAGGTCCCGGAGCGCGCCGTGGAACGGCGGCTGCGCGCCGGCTCCCATGCCGCGGAGGCTGTTTGCGAGGCCGCGCGGCCGGTTGGCGAGGCGGATGGCGCGCTGGGCGTCGCGGACGTCGGCGGGCAGCCGCTCCTGCGTCGCCCAAAGGGGGAGCGATTCCCAGTAGACGACGAACGCCTCGATGCCTTCGCGTTCGATGCGGTCGGCGAGCGCCTCGTCGGCGAGCCGGCGCGCCGCGCGCTCAGATGCGTCGGCGATGCCGGGCGACGCGCCGATCGTGACGAGGGCGGAGACCGCACCCGGGTGGAGGCAGGCGACGGCGATGGCGGTGCGGCCGCCCATCGAGTAGCCGAGCCACGGGGCCTGCTCGACGCCGCAGGCGCGCACGGCGGCGACGGCATCGCCGGCCGCAGCTTCGATGCGGTACCGGCTCACGTCATCCGGGGCGTCGGATTCGCCGTGCCCGACGATATCGACCCCGATGCAGCGGAACGAGCGGCCGAGCAGCCGCCCGAACTCACCCCAGGCGCGGGAGGAGCCAGTGAAGCCGTGGAGCACTACGAGGGGCGGCCCCTCGCCCCAGGTTTCGACGTTCAGGCTGAAGCCGGGGGCCAGCTCGACGCGGGTCACCGGCCGAACACTCCTGCGGCCGCATGGCCGGCGGCCTCCCAGGCGCGGCGGTGCATGGCAACGTTCTCCGCCCGGTCGGTTGTGAGTTCGAGGACAGCGGGTCCGCCGCGCTCCAGCCACCCCGCCACCTGCGCGCGGAAGCCGGGCCAGCTTTCGACCCGCGCTGCGGGCAGGTCGAAGAGCGCGGCCGCTCGGCAGACGTCGATCCGCGGCGGTGTCGCGAACCAGCGCTCGAACCGCGCTTCGTGCGCGGCCTGCGGGAGATAGTGGAAGATGCCGCCGCCGTCGTTGTTCACGACGACGATGAGGAGCGGAGGCGCGTACTCCCGGGCCAGCCAGAGCGCGTTGAGGTCGTGGAGGAACGACACATCGCCCACGACGACCACCGTCGGGCGCCCGGCAGCGGCAGCGCCGGCGGCGGTCGAAACGACCCCATCGATGCCGTTCGCGCCGCGATTCGCGCTGATGTCCAGCGGGGCTTCGCGAAGCCCGAAGAAATCGTCGAGGTCGCGGACTGGCATGCTGTTCCCGGCGACGAGCGCAGCGCCAGCCGGCAGCGCCTCGCGAAGCTCGAAAAAGACGCGGCCCTCGAAGGCGCCGTCCTCCTGCCGGCAGGCGGCGTCGAGGGCCGCGCGCGCTTTGCGGTCGGCGTCCAGCCAGGCGGCGCACCAGCCGGGCTCGGCCACGGTGCGGGCATCGCTGAGCGCGGCTGCGACCTGCCCCGGGTCGCCCGGGAGCACCACAGGGACGACGCCGTTCGGCTCCCGGAAGCCGCCGGGGAGGTCGACCAGAATTTGTGGGACACCTGCGAGGGACGCGAGGAACTGGTTGAGCACTTTCGACGTCGGCGGCGCACCAAACCGAAGCACGAAATCGGGCATCGGCGGCGCTACCGTCCGCATCCAGCCGTCGTACGCGTCGAGCACCGGGGCATCCGGGCCGACGCCCGCGCGCAGGCCGCTGAGCGGGTCGGCGAGGACGGGCGCCTCGAGCGCCCGCCCGAGGGCGACGAGCGGCTCCAGCGGCAGGCCGCCGGTCTCGGGACCGGCCACGATGAGCGGGCGGCGGGCTTCCCGCAGGAGCCGCCTGGCGTCCTCGAGCGCCGCCGTGCCGGGCGGATGGCCGGGACGCGCCAGCGGACCCGCCAGGGGACGCCAGTCGGCAGGGTGGTCGGCAGGGGGTTCGACGAGCGGCTCCTCGAAGGGGGCATTGACCTGCACCGGGCCGGGAAGTCCAGCGAGCGCCATGCTCACGGCCCGGCGGCCGGCGACCTCGAACGCCGGGGCGTCGGACGGACTCGCAGGCGCGGGGAGGTCGACCGACCAGCGGACATGGCGGCCGAAGAGGTGGACCTGGTCGATGGTCTGGGCCGCGCCGAGGTCACGCAGCCGCGGCGGCCTGTCGGCGGTGAGCGCGATGACCGGCACGCGCGAGAGGTTCGCCTCGGCGATGGCCGGGAAGAGGTTCGCGACCGCGGTGCCCGACGTGCAGGCGATGGGCACCGGTGTGCCCGTCGCGCGGGCTAAGCCAAGCGCAAAAAAGCCCGCCGACCGTTCGTCGATGACGAGACGCGGGCAGATGACGTCCTGGTCGGCGAGGGCGAAGACGAGGGGCGTCGACCGGCTGCCGGGGGTGACGACGGCATGGCGGACGCCGGCGCGGGCGAGCCCCTCGACGAGCGCGCGGGCGGCTGCGGTGTTGGCGCGGGCGATGCTCACCGGGCGATGACTCCCCGGAGGGCATCGAGCTTGGATTCGATTTCGTCGAGTTCGGCGTGCGGGGTGGAATCGTCTACGATGCCGGCCCCCGCGTACAGCCGCGCGGCGCCGCTGCTGAGCAAGGCGGTGCGAAGGCCGACGACGAATTCGCCGTCCCCGGCGGGGTCGACCCAGCCGATGGGGCCGGCATACCAGCCGCGGTCCATCCCTTCGAGGCGGCGGATGGCGTCGAGGGCCGCGGGGCGCGGCCAGCCGCCGACGGCCGGGGTGGGGTGGAGCCGTTCGACGAGGTCGAGGAGGCCCGCGCCCGGCGCGAGCCGGCCGGTGATCGGCGTATAGAGGTGCTGGATATTGGCGAGCTTCATCACGGACGGCTCAGGCGGGACGTGCAGTCCGCTGACCAGCTCGCCCGCTTCGCGCAGGATCGCCTCGACGACCAGGCGGTGCTCCCAGCGCTCCTTCGGGCTGCCAAGGAGGTCGAGCTCGAGCTGGCGGTCGAGGTCGGGGGACGCGCCCCGGCGGCGCGAGCCGGCGAGCGAGACGAGCTCGACCCGCCCGGCGCTCACGCCGGCGAGCGGCTCGGGGCTCGCGCCGAGCCACGTGCTGCCGCCTGCGCGGAAACTGAAGACGCAGCAGGTCGGGAAGGCAGCGGCGAGCCGGGCGAGGACGTCGGCCGGGGTGACGCCGCCGAGCGGGGCGCTTCGAGACCCCGCGAGGACGACTTTCTCGTAGCGCCCGGCGCGGATTTCCCGCACGGCCTCGGCGATGGCGCCGGCGAGCGTCTCCCGGTCGGCCTCACCAGCGGGCGAGGCGGGCGCCTCCTGCGGCAAGGGGAAGTCGCCGGCGCAGGCGATGCCGGACCAGCGGTCGCCCTCTCGAATGATGGTGATGGCCGGGAGGAGCACCTGCCAGCCGCCGAACACGTCCCAGAGCGGGTCGCGGTGCGGTGCGCCGGGGTCGAAGCTGGCGCCGGCGAAGATGAGCGGCCGGACGGCGGTGCTGGCGACGTCCAGGCGCTGCAGCAGGTCGGTGACTGCGTTGCGGGCCGCCGCGAACCCCTCGCCGCGGGGACCGGCGATGCGTACCGCTACCCCGAGCCCGAAGACGTGCAGGCCGCGGGAGGGACGCTCCCAGGTCACGGCAGCGTGTTCGCGGAGCCAGCGCTCGCCGCGCGCGCGGTACCACGCGACGGTCGCGGGGGAAAGCGGCGTCACGGTGATTCGGCCGGGCGCCGCTGCGGGGCGAGTCGTCGAGGGAGCAGACATCGGCCGTTGAACTTCTTTCTGCGGGGTTCGACAACAGGCTACCGCCCGGGGGCGCTACGGGCTGTACGTGGGCTCACCCCGCCTGGCCGAGGCCGGCGCGCGCGGCGTCGCGGCAGCGGAGGGCACGCTCTATGTCGTCGACGAACTCGAGCACCGTGCGGCGGAGGAGCACCTGATCCCCTGCCCGCTCGAGGAGCTGCCGGGCACGCTCGATGACCGGCTTCTCGACGCGGTAAGCGGGCGCGAGGTTGCGGAAGAAGTCGGTCGCGAACTCCTTGTCGCGCTCGGCGAAGACCGTAGGGACGGCATCGAAGAAGCGGTCGACGTAGGGTTCGAGCAGGGCCCGCTGGTGGCGCCAGTTGAAGCCGGACATGGCTGCAGCGGTGAGGTAGAGCGAGCCGTAGCCCTCGCCGAGGAACTTCGCCCAGGCGGCTTCCTTCACCGCAGGGTCGGGTGCCGACGTCTCGGCGCGGAGGCGGGCGCGGACACCGCGGTCCGAGGGGTCGCGCGCGGTCTCGGCGGCAAGCCGCTCAGCGGCCCCGGGCAGCCCGTAGGCGACGGCCTTCGCGGCGATGGCCCAGCGCATCTCCTGGTCGATGAGGAGACCGGGCACGGTGATCGCTCCATCGGCAAGGCGGCAGAGGGTTTCGACGTCGGGGGCCGTCGCAGCGGCGCCGATGAGCGTCCGGGCCCAGAGTTTCTGCAGGTCGCCCTGCGGAGCCTCGCGAAGGGCGGCGAGGGCGGCTTCGAAGAACTGGCGGGCCTCGGGCTCGATCGCCTCGTCGGGCACGTACCGGCCGAGCGCGAGGAGCGCGTTCGAAGTGACCGCTTCGAGCAGCTCGGGGTGGTGTTCGCGCGGCGCCTTCTCCCGGACGAGGGCGAGGTAGCGGAGCGACGAGAGCTGCTGGTCGCGGACCATGTTCCAGAGCGATGCCCAGAGCTGCAGGCGGAGCAGCGTGTCGTCGACGCGGTCGATGTGGGCGAGCACGTACTCGAGTGAGACCGGGTCGAGCGCGACTTTGCAGTAGCCGTGGTCGCCGTAGTTCGGGAAGACGAAATCCGGCCGCGGCAGGCCGACGGCTTCGGGGAGCTCGGCGCGCGGGCCGCTGATAGAAGCCGGCAGGACGGTGACGCGGAGGCCGGCTTCCTCTTCACGGGCGAGCCCGACGTCGAGGCGGTGCGGGCGGAGGTAGGGATAGTCGGCGGGCGCGGTTTGCTCGAGCGCGAGGGAGGCGACGCGGTCGCCTTCGACGGTCCAGCGGGCGGCGATGGTGTTGAGGGAGGGGGTTTCGAGCCAGAGTCGTGCCCATTCGGCGAGCGGTGTGCCGCTGCCGCGCTCGACGGCGGCGAGGAAGTCGGCGAGCGTGGCGTTGCCATAGGCGTAGCGGCGGAAATACTCCCGCATGCCTTCGCGAAAGCCTTCGAGGCCGACGGCCGCGACGAGCTGCTTGAGGACGGAGGCGCCTTTGCCGTAGGTGATGCCGTCGAAGTTCAGGAACGTCTGGTCCGTGTCCTCGACGGTGCCGGCGATGGGGTGGGTCGTCACGAGCTGGTCCTGCCGGTAGGCCCAGTTCTTGATGGACGAGGCGAAATCGAGCCAGCCGCTATCGAACTTCGTGGCCTGGTCCATGCAGAGGTAGGACATGTAGGTGGCGAAGCTCTCGTTCAGCCAGAGGTCGTTCCACCAGCGCATCGTGACGAGGTTGCCGAACCACATGTGCGCCATCTCGTGGAGGACGACTTCGGCCCGGGAGCGGCGCTGGTTCGTGGTGGGCGGGTCGCGGAAGACCATGTATTCGTTGTGGGTGACGCAGGCGACGTTCTCCATCGCCCCGGAATTGAACTCGGGCACGAACACCTGATCGTACTTGCCGAACGGGTAGGCGACCCCGAAGAAGTCGGCGTAGAAGTCGAGGCCTTGCTTCGAGACTTCGAAGATTTCGTCGGCGTCGAGGTAGCGGGCGAGCGACTTTCGGCAGAAAAGCCCGAGGTCGGTGTCGCCGTGGCGGTCGCGGACGACGTAGTAGGGGCCGGCGACGAGCGCGAAGAGGTAGGTGGAGAAGCGCTTCGTCGGCTGGAACGCCCAGCGGCGGCGGCCGTCGGGAGCGGCTTCGACCGAGGCCGGGGCGGTGTTGTGGATGAGCTCCCAGCCGGCAGGGGCGGTCACGGCGAGGCGATAGGTGCCCTTGATGTCGGGCTGGTCGAACTGCGGGAAGAGGCGGTGGCTCTCGTAGGGTTCGAAGTTGGTGTAGAGGTACTCCTCGCCGTCTTCGGGGTCGATGAACTGGTGGAAGCCGTCGCCCTCGTGGTCGTAGTCGTTTTCGTAGACGATGCGGACCGTATTCGAAGCCGCGAGCGCCTCGGCGGGGAGCCAGAGTCGGTAGCCGTTCCAGCGGAGGGATTCGATGACCCGGCCGTTGACGTCGAGCCGCTCGATGTGGCGGCCGCGGAAGTCGAGGAAGAGGTCGCCTTCGCCCGCGAGGTCGAAGCGGAGGGTCGCATCGCCTCGGTAGCCGGGAGCGCCGGCGGTGAGGTCGAGGTCGAGGACATAGTCGCAGGCGCTGACGCGGGCGGCGCGGGCCTCGGCTTCGGCCTGCGTGAGCACATCGCGCGGGGTCTCGTCCGGGGAATTCGGTGCGGGGTCGTTCGCCATCTTGGGCTCCAGCGCGGCCCGGTGCCGCTCTCAAAAGGATGACGGAGAGCAGGGTAGGCGATTTTCCGCAGTGAGGCACGGGAAAACGGCATGGGGGACTGGCGGAGCGAGCGGCGCGGTGACCCATTTCGTGAACCGGGGTACAATCCGGCCGACCCCAGCGCAGGTGGCCGCACGCCTATGTCCCACATCCCCGCCGTCAATGCCCTCATCACCGCGATCAACTTCGACCGGTTCGCTGAAATCGAGGCGCGCCACCGGCCCGATGCGGTGTTCCAGTCGTTCCGCGGGCCGACCCTGCGCGATTCGGTGGCGATTGCCGACTGGCACCGCGAGTTCCTGCGGGACTACCAGGACTGCAACTACGCCGACCTCGAATACATCGAGGAAGGCAATGCCGTGGCGGTCCGGGCGACGATCGAGGCGAAGGGCTACGACTGGCGGCCGTTCACCCAGCGGGTCATCGAAATCTTCGAGTTCGAGAGCGAGGACGAGGAGGAGGTGGCGCGGCGCCGCCTGTACGCGACGCTGCGGGACATCACCCTCGACAAGCCGGCAACGGCGGCGCTGAACGACGCACTCGGCTACCGGGGCGGCAGCACCTCGCAAACGCGGCAGGTCGTGCAAGGCTTCTACGATGCGCTGCTGGCGGGCGACCGGGATGCGGCGCTGGAGAAGCTGTCGCCGAAAGCGACGGTCATCGACGGGGTCTACGGGGTGGTGACCGGGCCCGAGAACGTGCTCGGGCTGCTGGCCTCGATCCCGATGCCGGCCTTCGGCAAGCTCCGGGTGACGAACCTGATGGCGGGCGACCACATGGCGATGGTCGAGCTCGCGATCGACCCGGCGCGGCCGCGCTTCGCCGACTGGGTGCGGCTGGTCGACGGCAAGATCCAGGTGATCGAGGGGTACGCGATGCTGCGCGAGCTCGGCATCAACCCGTACGAGAACTACGCGCAGGACCGGCACCAGCGCCGGGTCATCATGCCGGCCTGATCCCCGGCTCCCGCCCGGGCGGGGGCGCTCTTCCGCCTCTCCTGACATTTTCCGCGAGGTGAGCCTGCCATGGCCAAGATGTACTACGACGACGACGCCGACCTGAGCCTGCTCAACGGGCGGAAGATCGCCATCATCGGGTTCGGTTCGCAGGGGCACGCGCATGCCCTCAACCTGCGCGACAGCGGCTGCGACGTCATCGTCGGGCTGTACCCGGGCTCGAAGTCGCGGGCTGCTGCTGAGGCGGCGGGCCTCCGCGTGGCGAGCGTGGAAGAGGCGGCGCGCGAGGCGGACATCATCATGATCCTCGCGCCGGACCAGGTGCAGAAGCAGATCTACCAGGCGGGCATCGAGCCGAACCTCTCCGAGGGCAAGATGCTGATGTTCGCCCACGGGTTCAACATCCACTTCCAGCAGATTCAGCCGCCGCCGTTCGTCGACGTGACGATGATCGCGCCGAAAGGGCCGGGCCACCTCGTGCGGCGGGTGTACACGGAGGGCGGCGGCGTGCCCTGCCTCGTCGCCGTGCATCAGGACGCGAGCGAAGTAGCGCTCCAGCTGGCGCTGGCCTACGCGAAAGGCATCGGCGGCACCCGCGCAGGCGTGCTGGAGACGACCTTCCGCGAAGAGACGGAGACCGACCTCTTCGGCGAGCAGGTGATCCTCTGCGGCGGGCTGTCATCGCTCATCAAAGCGGCCTACGAAACGCTGGTCGAGGCGGGCTACCAGCCGGAGAGCGCGTTCTTCGAGACGATGCACGAGCTGAAGCTGATCGTCGACCTCATCTACGAGGGCGGGCTCTCGCGGATGCGGTACTCGATCAGCGACACGGCGGAGTACGGCGATTACACGCGCGGGCCGCGGATCATCACCGACCAGACGCGCGCGGAGATGAAGAAAATCCTCCGGGAGATCCAGACCGGCCAGTTCGCGAAGGAGTTCATCCTCGAGAACATGGCGGGCCGGCCGCATTTCCTCGCGACCCGGCGGCTGGAGGCCGAGCACCCGGTCGAGAAGGTCGGCGCAGAGATGCGCGCCATGATGAGCTGGCTGAACAAGCCGAAGGACTGACCCGGCGCGCAGCGCGGCAGCGGAGGTGCCCGGTGGAGTTCGACACGGCGACCCTCGTGGGCGCGTTCGACCGGGCGGGCATCGTCGCGTTCGCGTTTTCCGGCGTCGAAGTCGGCGCGCGGCGCAACCTGGACGTGTTCGGGCTGCTGGTGATGGGCGTCGTCACCGCGACGGGCGGCGGCGTCATGCGCGACGTCATCCTCGACCGGCTGCCGCTGATCCTCGCGCACCCGGACTACCTCGCCTGGGCCGTCGGGGGCGCGATTGCGGCGGTCGTGCTCATCTGGCGGCGGGCGCGCTACCCCCGCTTCGTGCTTCGGATTGCGGAAGCAGGCGGGCTGGGAGCGTTCGCGGTCGCGGGGGCGCTGACGGCGATCGGGGCCGGGCTGGGCTGGAGCGGTGCGATGCTGATGGCGATCGTGACGGCGGTCGGCGGCGGGGTCATCCGCGACCTGCTCGCAGACCGCGTGCCCGTCGTGCTGCATAGCGAGGTAAACGCCACGGCGGCGGGTCTCGGCGGGCTGGCGACGTGGGCGGTGTACAGCCAGTCGAACAGCGTGGCGGCCCTGTTCGGGCTTTCGGTGGCGGCGCTGGTGTACTCGGCGGGGGCGGCGTTCGACCTGCGGCTCCCGCGGCCGGGGGGCCGCGGCGGGGTGAGGCGGTGAGCCGCGCGGTTCCGTTTTGGGTGGCCGGGGCGTAGGATGGAAAAGAGAACTTTCGGCGAGATTTGCGCCGGGGTATCACCCGTGTCATCTCGTATGACCGCCCTGGAGATATTACATGCTGGCGATAACTGCGATTATCGTCGGCCTCGTGGGGTTGCTGGTTGGTGCGGGGGCGGGCGTCATGTACCGCCGCCGCGTTACCGGGACATCGCTGCAACAGGCGGAGGAACAGGCCAGCCGGATCCTCGCTGAGGCCGAAACGCGACAGAAGGAGCTCCTGCTCCAGGCAAAAGAAGAGACCCTCGCGCTCCGGAATTCGCTCGAAGCGGAGATGAAGGAGCGCCGGGCGGAGATTTCGCGCATCGAGCAGCGGCTCGCGCAGAAGGAAGAGAACCTCGACCGGAAGCTGGAGACGCTCGAGCGGCGTGAGCAATCGCTGCGCGAGCGCGAGGCGCAGATCGAGCAGCTGCGGGCTGAAGCCGAGGAGCTTCGGCAGCGGCAGGCGACCGAGCTCGAGCGGGTGGCGAACCTCTCGGTCGACGAGGCGCGGCAGCAGTTGCTCGCCGCCGTCGAGGTCGAAATCCGCGAAGAGGCATCCCGCCGTGTGCGCGAGATGGAGAAGGAGGTCGAGGCGACGGCCGCGCAGCGCGCGCGGAAGATCCTCGCGACGGCCATCCAGCGGTACACCTCCGAGGTGACGGCCGAGACGACCGTTTCGGTGGTGCCGATCCCGAGCGACGACATGAAGGGCCGGATCATCGGCCGCGAGGGCCGGAACATCCGGGCGATCGAAGCCGCGACCGGCGTCGACCTCATCATCGACGACACGCCGGACGCCGTGACGGTGAGCGCGTTCGACCCGGTGCGGCGGGAGATCGCGCGGCAGGCGCTGACGATGCTCGTGCAGGACGGCCGCATCCACCCGACGCGTATCGAGGAGGCCGTGAACCGCGCCCGGCGCGACGTGGAAGCGACGATGATGGAGGCCGCGGAGGCTGCCGCGGTCGAGGCCGGGGTCCTCAACCTCCACCCGGAGGTGCTGAAGATCTTCGGCCGGCTGAAGTACCGGACGAGCTACGGCCAGAACGTGATGCGCCACTCGGTGGAGACCGCCCACATCGCGGCGATGATCGCGCAGGAGATCGGCGCGGACGTCGAGGTCGCGCGGGCGGGCGGCTTCCTGCACGACCTCGGCAAGGCGGTGGACCATGAGGTCGAAGGGACGCACGCGCTCATCGGTGCCGACATCGCGCGCCGGTTCAAGGTGAAGGAAGCCATCGCGCACTGCATCGAAGCCCACCACGAAGAGGTGGAGCCGCGGACCGTCGAGGCGATCATCGTGATGATGGCGGACGCGATTTCGGGCGGCCGGCCGGGCGCGCGGCGGGAGTCGCTGGAGGCGTACATCAAGCGGCTGGAGACGCTCGAGAACATCGCCAAGAGCTACAAGGGCGTGGAATCGGCGTTCGCCATCCAGGCCGGGCGCGAAGTGCGCGTCATCGTCAAGCCGGAGCTGGTAGACGACCTCGAAGCGATGCGGATCGCGCGAGACGTGAGCCAGAAGATCGAGGAGACGATGGAGTACCCGGGCCAGATCAAGGTCACGGTGGTCCGGGAGACGCGTGCGACCGAGTACGCCCGGTAGCGCGGCGATGCGGCTGCTCTTCCTCGGCGACATCGTTGGCAGCGCCGGGCGCGAGGCGGTTATTCGCACCGTGCCCAGGCTGCGGGACGAACTGAAGCTCGATTATGTCATTGCGAATGGCGAGAACTGTTCGGGCGGGAAGGGGCTCATCCCCCGGCACGCGGACGAGCTGTTCGCGGCGGGCGTGGATGTCATCACCGGTGGAAACCACACCTTCCAGCACCGGGAGCTGTACCCCTACCTCGAATCGACGCCCGGCATCACGCGGCCCCTGAACTACCCGCCGGGCGCGCCGGGGCGTGGCATTGCCGAATGCGGCGACCTCGTCGTCATCAACCTGATCGGCCGGGCGTTCATGCCGGCGGAATACGACGACCCGTTCCGCGCCGTCGATGTGGCGCTCGCCGGGATGCCGGCGAACCGGTTCATCGTGGTCGACTTTCATGCGGAGGCGACGAGCGAGAAGCAGGCGATGGGCTGGCACCTCGACGGGCGCGCCACGTTCGTCGTCGGGACGCATACGCACGTCCCGACGGCAGACTGCCGGCTGCTGCGGTACGGGACGGCGTACTGCACCGACGCGGGGATGTGCGGGGCGAAGGATTCGGTGATCGGCGATGACATCCAGGCGGTGCTGAACCGGTTCCTGACGCAGATGCCGACCCGGCTGGTCCCGGCCGAAGGCCCGGCCGTCATCAACGGTGTGCTGGTCGAGGCCGACGACCGGACGCGCCGGGCGGTGCGCATCGAGCGGGTCGACCGGGAGGTGTGTTGATGGCGATCGGCGATTTCCACCTGCATTCGACCGCATCGGACGGGGTGCAGACGCCGACCTGGGTGATGGAGCGGGCGGCGGCGAACGGCGTACAGGTGCTTTCGCTGACCGACCACGATACGACCGACGGCCTGGAGGAGGCAGCAGCCGCGGCGCGGCGGCTGGGCCTGCGGCTCATCCCGGGGGTGGAAATCAGCACCGAGGTCGGGAAGGCGGATGTCCACCTGCTGGGCTTCGGCTTCGACCCTTCGGGGCCGCGGCTGCAGGAGTTCTTCCGCTGGCAGCGCGAAGGGCGGCTGGCCCGGGTGGAGAAAATCGTGGGCATCCTGCGTGACCACGGGATGCCGCTGGAGACGCAGCGGGTGCTCGAGATCGCGGGCGAGGCGACCGTCGGGCGGCCGCACGTGGCGCGGGCGCTCGTCGAAAAGGGGTACGTCGCCAGTGTGCAGGAGGCGTTCGACCTGTGGCTGGGGAACGGCAAGCCGGCGGACGTGAACCGGGAGAAGCTGGACCCGCAGGACGCCATCGCCATCATCCACGAGCACGGCGGGGTGGTGTTCGTCGCGCACCCGGTGTTCATCGGCGAAAACTACGTCGACGTGATCCGCATGCTCCGGGGCCTCGGCGCGGACGGGATCGAGACCTACTACAAGCACTACCTGCCGGAGACGGTCGCGCGGCACGCCGCGCTGGCGCAGGAGCTGGGCATGGCGGCATCGGGCGGGAGCGACTTTCACGGGCTGGGCAACCCGGATGACCGGGACATCGGCGATATCCCGTTCCCCGACGAGCGGGTGCGGGAATTCGTGGAGTTCATCGACGCGAACTGCGCCTGCGGCGCCATCGAGGTGTGACCATGACCATCGACATCGAGGAGATCGAACGGATCATCCCGCACCGGTACCCGTTCCTGCTGGTGGACCGGGTCATCGAAATCGAGGATGGCCATCGGGGCGTCGGCATCAAGAACGTCACGGCGAACGAATGGTTCTTCGAAGGCCACTTCCCGGGGCGGAAGATCATGCCGGGCGTCCTCATCGTGGAGGCGCTCGCGCAGGTCGCGGCTGTCACGCTGCTCCGGGGGACCGACACGGGCGGAAAGCTGCCGCTGTTCGGGGGGATCGAGCAGCTCCGCTTCCGGCGGCCGGTCGTCCCCGGCGACCAGCTGCGGCTCGAATTCGAGCTGGAGAAGATGCGGGGGCCGGTCGGCAAGGGACGGGTCCGTGCGACGGTTGACGGGCAGGTTGCGGCCGAGGGGACGATTACGTTCGCGCTCGCGGACCCGGCGGGGGCCTGAACTCCCGGGTGGTATACTCGAACGAGGAGTGAAACGTCGCGGCGGTCCGCCCATGGCGGGCCGTCATCGTGTTCGGGAGTTCGATGGACGAGACGGTGCTCGCGCAGCTGGAGCGGGTGAACGCCCGCTTCGATGAGCTCACGGAAGAGATGGGCCGGCCGGAGGTTGCCGCCGATTTCGAGCAGGTCAGCCGGCTCGCGAAGGAGCGCGCGGAGATCGAGCCGATCGTCGAGGTGTTCCGGCAGTACCGGGCGGCGCAGGAGGCGGCGAAAGAGGCGCGCGCGCTGCTGCAGGACGGCGACGCCGAGATGAAGGAGCTGGCCCAGGCGGAGCTGGAGGACGCCGAGCAGCGGATGGAGCAGCTCGAGGGACAGCTGCGGCGGATGCTCCTGCCGAAGGACCCGCGCGACAGCCGGAACGTCATCGTCGAAATCCGCGCGGGGGCGGGCGGCGAAGAGGCGGCGCTCTTCGCGCACGAGCTCTACCGGATGTACCAGCGGTACGCCGAGCGGAAAGGCTGGCAGACGGAAATCCTGAGCGCGTCGGAATCGGACAAGGGCGGCTTCAAGGAAGTGGTGTTCGAGGTTCGCGGCGAGGGCGCGTATTCGCGGCTCAAGTACGAAAGCGGCGTCCACCGCGTGCAGCGGGTGCCCGAGACGGAGGCGCAGGGGCGAATCCACACGTCGACGGCGACGGTGGCGGTCCTGCCTGAGGCGGAAGAGGTGGACGTCGACATCGACGAGAAGGATTTGCGGGTCGACATCTTCCATTCCTCCGGCGCGGGCGGCCAGAACGTCAACAAGGTGGCGACGGCGGTGCGAATCACGCACATCCCGACCGGCATCGTGGTGGTGTGCCAGGACGAGCGTTCCCAGCTGAAGAACCGGATCAAGGCGATGACCCACCTCCGGTCGCGGCTGTACGACCTCGAACAGCAGAAGCAGGAAGCGGAGCTGACGGCGAGCCGCCGGAGCCAGGTCGGCACGGGCGACCGGAGCGAGAAGATCCGGACGTACAACTTCCCGCAGGACCGGATCACCGACCACCGCATCGGCCTGACGGTGCACAACATCTCCCAGCGGCTGGACGGCGACCTCGACGACATCATCGATGCGGTCGCGACGGCGGACGAGGCTGCCCGGCTCGAAGCGATGGCATGAACGCGCGGGAGATCGCCGGGGCGGCCGCACGGCGGCTGGAAGCCGCGGGGCTGGAGGACGCCCGCTTCGAGGCCGAAGTCCTCGTCCGGGAGGCGGCCGGCGTGTCGCGGGCGGCCTACTTCGCCGGCGCCGTGCTCGACGGGGAGGCGCGTGCGCGGCTGGAGCTCTGGCTCGGGCGGCGCGAACGGCGGGAGCCGCTCGCCTACATCACGGGCTGGCGCGAATTCTACGGCCGGCGCTTCGCCGTCGGGCGCGGCGTGCTGGTGCCCCGGCCGGAGACGGAGCTGCTGGTCGACGTCGGGCTCGACGCGGTGCGCGGCGACCCCCGAGCGGTCGTGCTGGAGGTTGGGACCGGCAGCGGCGCAGTCGCGGTCTCGGTCGCTGCGGAAGCGCCTGGGGTGACGGTCATCGCCACGGAGGTCAGCCCCGACGCGCTCCGGTTCGCCGCGCTGAACGCTGCCGCGCACGCGCCGGGCGTCGGGCTGGTCCAGTGCGACCTCGCGGCGGCCATCCGGCGAGCGGACGTCGTGCTGGCGAATCTGCCGTACATCCCGAGCGGCGAGATCGATGCCCTCGAGCCTGAGGTGAGCGCCTGGGAGCCGCGCGTCGCGCTCGACGGCGGAGCGGACGGACTCGGGCTCATCCGCGCGCTCATCGCCGATTGCGCGGAGCGGCTGCGGCCGCGGCTGCTCGCGCTGGAGGTCGGCTTCGGCCAGGCCCGGGCGGTCGCGGAGGCGGGGCGCAGCTTCGGCGCGGAGGTCTCGACGCTGCGAGACCTCGCGGGCATCGATCGGGTGGTGTGCCTCCGGTGGGCGTGAAGCTCGTCGCCCTCGACATCGACGGGACGGTCATCCCGCCGGGCAACGGGCACGGCGACCACGTCCCGCCGCCGCGGGTGCGCGAGGCCGTGCGTCGGCTGACCGCGGCCGGCATTTATGTCGTACTGGCGAGCGGCCGGATGTTCCCGGGAACGCTGCGGGTCGCCAGGGAGCTGCGGCTGCTGACGCCGGTGGTGTGCCAGCAGGGGTGTTCGGTGCACCGGCTGGACGGGGAGATGCTCCACGTCTTCCCGATCGACCGCGGGACGGCGATCGAGGTCATCGATTACGCGCGGTCGATCGGGCGGGACTACGAGTGGTTCAACCCGGTCCGCTACCTGGCGAGCGCGCCGTCGGAGGCGACTCGGCGGTACGGCGAGGTGAGCGGCATCGAACCGGAGTACCGGGCCGACCCGGAGCATTCGGGGGTCGTCCCGACCGGCGTGGGCATCATCTCGGACGCTGCGTGGGCGCCGGGCATCCACCGGGAGCTGACAGCGCGCTTCGGCGACCGGCTGCACGTGCTCGATTTCCCGGAGGTGACCGTCGCCGTCGCGCCGGAGGCGAACAAGGGCCACGCGCTCTCGCTGCTGTGCGAGGACTGGGGCATCGACCGGCACGAGGTGGCCGCTGTCGGGGATTCGGTCAACGATGCCTCGATGCTCGCGTGGGCGGGTCTCGGCGCGGCGATGGCGCACGCGGACCGGTACGCGCTGGACGCTGCGGACCTCGTGCTGGACCCGGGCGAGGCGGGGCTGGCGGCGTTCCTCGAGTCGCTGGCGCGCTAGCTGGGGTCGATGCGGTGCCAGGTGCGCATGAGCACGAGGCCGATGCCGAACACGGCGAGCAGGAGCGCGCCAACGGGGAGGATGGTCCCGGACCAGTCGATGCCGGCGCCGGACTCGGTGCCGGACGGCGGGGCCGCCTGCTGACCGGTCAGGGCGCGGACACGCTGGAGGAGGTCCGCTTCTGCGACCGGCGGGGTCTCGCCGTCGGCGCGGAGGGCCGTGCCATCGCGGAGGACGAAGAGGGCGGAGGCCGCAGGCCAGTGTGCGCCGCCGCCCTCCGTGGAGAGGAAAGCGAGCACCCGGGCGCCGCGCGGGATGGCGGCGGGCGCGCACGAGGGCGGCGTGGCTGCGTCAGCGAAGCGGATGGCCTGGCGCGTCACCGTGCCTTTGAGGAACGATTCCGGGGCGAGCTCCGGCAGCTGGGCGGCGTCGCGGACTTCCGCGATGACGATGAGGTTGGCGGCGAGCACCGCGGGCTCGAGCGCCGACGGGTCGGCTTCGATACACGGACCGGCGGCCCCGGCCGGGTGGGCCGGGACCGCCAGCAGGAGCGCGAACGCGAGCGCGATGCTAGGTGCCAGCCTGCGCAAACTGGTAGATCTTGCCTTCCGTCTTGATGGCCGGGGCGATGACCATTTCGGCCTGCTGGAACTCGCGAATCGTGCGGGCGCCGCACATGCCCATGGCGGTGCGGAGCGCGCCGACGAGGTTCTCGGTGCCGTCGGTGCGGCTGGTCGGGCCGTAGAGGAGCTTCTGGAGGGTGGTGTTGACGCCGACGGCGACGCGGGTGCCGCGCGGCAGGTGGGCATGGGGCGTGGCCATGCCCCAGTGGTAGCCCCGGCCCGGCGCCTCGGTGGTGGCGGCGAACGGCGAGCCCATCATGACCGCGTCGGCGCCGGCTGCGAAGCACTTGCAGACGTCGCCGCCGGTCCGGATGCCGCCGTCGGTGATGATCGGGACGTACCGGCCGGATTCGCGGAGGTAGTAGTCGCGGGCGGCCGCGCAGTCGATGGTCGCCGTGACCTGCGGTACGCCGATGCCGAGGACTTCGCGGCTGGTGCAGGCCGCGCCGGGGCCGACGCCGACGAGGACCGCGGCGACGCCGGTGCGCATCAGTTCGAGCGTGGCTTCGAAGCCGACAGTGTTGCCCACGACGACGGGGATGTGGATTTCCTTGAGCAGCTTTTCGAAGCGGAGGCCTTCGATGCTGGTCGACTCGTGCCGGGCGGTCGTTACCGTGCTCTGGACGACGAGGATGTCGGCGCCGGCTTCCTGGATGAGAGGCGCCCAGCGCTTCGTGTTCATCGGGGTGACGGAGACGGCCGCGACGGCGCCACCGGCCTTGATCTCCTGGATGCGGCGATGGATGAGGTCTTCGCGGATGGGCTGCTGGTAGGCGTGCTGGAGGAGGGCGGTGGCCTCATCGCGGCTGACCGACGCGACTTCCTGCAGGATGGCGCCCGGGTCGTCGTACTTCGTCCAAACGCCTTCGAGGTTGAGGACGGCGAGGCCGCCGGCCTTATGCATCGCGATGGCGAAGGAGGGGTCGACGACGGCGTCCATCGCGGAGGCGATGAAGGGGATCGCGAAGTGGTGCGGGCCGATATCGAGGCCGAGCTGGGTGAGCTCGGGGTTGATGGTCACGGTGCCGGGAACGATGGCGACTTCGTCGAAGCCGTAGGCGCGTCGGAGCTGCTTGAAGGTGGGAGCGGGCTGGTCCCCTTGCGGGTACGGCGCGGGGCCGCGCTCCGGCTCATCGGAGGCGGCGGAGGAGAGGTTGACGGCAGTACTCAATTCAGCGCAATCCCGGGGCTAGAATTGCGGCCTGGCAGCGGCCGCGGCGTTGTCATCGAGTGTAGGAGGGGCAGGTTGACGGGTCAACACAATTCGGATTCGGCGGTGTCGCTTATGTGCAATAGCTCGGATTGGCTGGCTCGATGACGGCGTGGCATCCCGGGCTCTATGTCGTCGCGACCCCGCTCGGGAATCTCGAGGACCTTTCGCCGCGGGCGAAAGCGGCGTTCCAGACCGCGTCGCTCATCGCGGCGGAGGATACGCGGGTGACCGGCCGGCTGGCGCGGGCGGCCGGGAGCACGGCGCGGCTCATCAGCCTGACGGAGTTCAACGTGCGGGAGCGGACACCGGAGGTGCTCGCCGCCGCTGTCGAGGGCGTCGCCGTGCTGGCGAGCGACGCCGGGACACCCGGCGTGTCGGACCCGGGGGCGCGGCTGGTGGCGGCAGCGCACGCGGCCAGGGTGCGGGTCGTGCCCGTTCCGGGGCCTTCGGCGCTGGCCGCGGCGATCTCGGTCGCTGGCTTCGATTCCGCGGTCACCGTCTTCGCCGGGTTCCTGCCGCGGAAGCAGGGCGAACGCCGGGCGCGGCTGGCCGAACTGGCCGGGCCGGACCGGATGGTCGTCTGCTTCGAGTCGCCGGGGCGCGTCACAGCGCTGCTGACTGACGCGGCGGAGGTCCTCGGCGACCCCGAGGCGGTGGTCTGCCGCGAGCTGACGAAGCTGCACGAGGAGGTCGTCCGGGGGCGCGCCTCGGAACTGGCGGAGCGGTTCCGCGATGCCCGCGGCGAGGTCACGGTCGTCATCGGGCCGGCCGAACCTCGAACTGCAGGCTCGCACGCTGACGCGGCGGCCCTGCTCGCGGCGTTCCGGCGGGCGGGGGCGCGGCGCTCGGCTGCCGCGGCCGAGGTGGCGCGGCTGACGGGCGCGGACCGCTCGGCGCTCTACGCGCTGTGGGAAGGGCCCGGCGGGGACGGCGAAGCGTGACCCTGTGGTAGCATGGGCGGGAGACTCCTCCCCAGGTGCACCGTGCCCGACCGCGTTCTCGTCTGCGTCGCGTGGCCGTACGCGAACTACCTGCTGCACGTCGGCCAGGCGGCCGGCGCGTACCTGCCGGCCGACATCTTCGCCCGTTACCAGCGGCTGCGAGGGCGGGACGTGCTCATGGTCTCCGGGTCGGACTGCCACGGGACGCCGATCACGGTCACGGCGGACCGTGAGGGCATCACGCCGCGGGAGGTGGTGGACCGGTACCACCCGAAGATCCTCGAGGTGTGGGAGCGGTTCGGCATTTCGTTCGACCTGTACACCTCGACGCTGACCGAGAACCACTACGCCGTGACGCAGGACGTGTTCCTGCGGCTGCTGGAGCAGGGCTACCTCTACCGGCGGACCGACGAGTACCTGTTCGACCCGGAGGTCGGGCGATTCTTGCCGGACCGGTACGTCGAGGGCACGTGCCCTTCCTGCGGATTCACCGAAGCGCGCGGCGACCAGTGCGACAACTGCGGCAAGACGCTCGACGCGACCGAGCTGCGCGACCCGCGGAGCAAGCTGAGCGGGGCGCGGCCGGTGTTGCGGCCTTCGGAACATTTCTTCCTGAAGCTCTCGGCGTTCGAAGAGCCGCTGAAAGAGTGGGTGGGGCGGCAGCCGCACTGGCGGCGGAACGTGCAGAACTTCACCCTCGGGATGCTGAATGAGGGGCTGAAGGACCGGGCCATCACGCGGGACATCTCGTGGGGCGTGCCGGTGCCCGTGCCGGGCTACGAGGACAAACGTATCTACGTCTGGTTCGACGCGGTCATCGGCTACCTGTCGGCGAGCAAGGAATGGGCGGCAGCCTCCGGCGACCCTGAGGCGTGGCGGCCGTTCTGGCAGGATGGAGCGACGCGGTCGTACTACTTCATCGGGAAGGACAACATCCCGTTCCACACGATCATCTGGCCGGCGATGCTGCTCGGCTACGGCGGGCTGAACCTGCCCTACGACGTGCCGGCGAACCAGTACGTGAACTTCGCTGCCGGGCAGAAGCAGAGCAAGTCGAAGGGCACCGGGACATGGATGCTCGACCTGCTCGACCAGTACGACGCGGACGTCATCCGCTTCTACCTGACGACGATCATGCCGGAGAGCAACGACAGCGTGTTCAGCGAAGACGAGCTCATCCGCGCGAACAACGACGTCCTCATCGCGACGTGGGGCAACCTCGCCAACCGGGTCATCTCGATGATTCACCGGAACTTCGAGGGGGTCGTGCCGGCGGTCGAGCGACCGTCACCCGAGAGCACGGCGCTGCTTGCGGAGTGCGAGGCGATGTTCGACGCCGTGGGCGATGAGTTCGAGCGGTGCCATTTCCGCGGCGGCCTGCAGACGGCGCTCCAGCTCGCCCAATCGGCGAACAAGTACCTCGACGAGCGGGCGCCGTGGAAGGCGGTGAAGGAGGACCGCGGGCACGCAGCGGAGACGCTGGCGACCGCGCTGGACGCGATCAACGCGCTGAAGGTGCTGCTCCACCCGGTGCTGCCGTTCTCGACGGAGCGGCTGCACGGCGACCTCGGGCTGCCGGGGACGGTGCGGGATGGCGGCTGGCGGTTCGCCCGGGTCGCCCCGGGGACGCAGCTCCAGCCGGCGCGGCCGCTGTACACGAAGATCGAAACGCGCGAGGCCGCCGGGACGTGACGGCCGCGCTCTTCGACACCCACGCTCACCTGACGGACCCGAAGCTCGCTGCCGAGGCCGACGCGGTCATCGCGCGGGCGGCTGCGGCCGGGGTCGGCGAGGTGCTGACGCTGGGCTACGACCTGCCGTCGAGCGAGGCGGCGGGCGAGCTGGCTCGGCGCTTTCCCGGGAAGGTCTACGCCGGCGTCGGGCTGCACCCGCACGAAGCCGACACGAACTGGGAGGCGCTGCTGCCCCGCCTGCGCGAGCTGGCGGCGGACCCGGCGGTGGCGGCGGTCGGAGAGCTGGGGCTCGACTTCTACCGGGGCTGGTCGGGCGAAGCGCGGCAGCGGGCGCTGCTCGCGGCGCAGCTCGAGCTGGCGCTGGAGGTGCGGAAGCCGGTCTGCGTGCACTCGCGCGGCGCCGAGACGGCCATCCTCGCGCCGCTTCGGGAGTTCGCGGCCGCGGCAGCCGCGCGAGGGATGGCGACGCCCGGCGTCATGCACTGCTTCGGCGGGACGCTCGAGGAGGCGATGCCGTTCGCCGATCTCGGCTTTCTCGTGTCCATCGCGGGCCCGGTCACCTACCCGAAGAATGACCAGACTCGGGCCGTCGCAGCCGGGTTGCCAGCGCGCTCACTTGTGATCGAAACCGACAGTCCGTACCTTCCCCCTCAAGGGATGCGCGGAAAGAGGAACGAACCGGCCTTCATCGTCGAAACCGCCCGGGCGGTGGCGGCAGCCCGCGGCGTCTCCTTCGAGGAGGTCACGGCGCTGACCACGGACAACGCGCGGCGGCTGGTCGCGGCGGCCGTCAGCGGGGCTTCGCGGCGATGACGGCGACGCAGGTGACGGCGCTCTACGGGCCGGTCGCCGAGGACATGATCCTCGTCGAGGACCTGCTCGAGTCGACCAAGAACGTCGACCTTCCGCCGCTCAAGCGGATGCTCGACCATGCGCTGGAGGCGCGGGGAAAGCGGCTCCGGCCGGCGCTCGTGCTGCTTGCGGGGCATCTCGGCGATTACAACCTGAACCGGCTCGTGCCGCTCGGCGCGGCCATCGAGCTGCTGCACACGGCGAGCCTCGTCCACGACGATGTCGTCGATGGGGCGACGAGCCGGCGCGGGCGGCCGACCGCGAACGCGGTCTTCGACAACGCGCTGACGGTGCTGCTCGGCGACTACATGTTCGCGAACGCGGCCGAGATGGTGACGCGCACCGGCAGCCTCGCGGTCACGCGGCTGTTCGCGCTCGCGCTGATGAAGATGACGAGCGGGGAGCTGGACCAGGACGCGGCCGCGTTCGACGCCGGGAAGGACGTGCAGCACTACCTGTGGCGCATCGGCGGCAAGACGGCAGCGCTGTTCGCGAATGCGACCGAAGGCGGCGCGATGCTGGCGAACTGCGACGAACGCACGGTCGAGGCGATGCGCACCTACGGTTACAGCTTCGGCATGGCGTTCCAGATCGTCGACGACGTGCTGGATTTCGTGGGCGACGAGGCGGTGATGGGCAAGCCGGTCGGCAGCGACCTGCTCGAGGGGACGATCACGCTGCCGGGCCTGCTGTTCCTCGAACGGTACCCGAAGGACAACCCGATTCGGCGGTTCATCCTCGCGCGGCGGGACCGCGAAGCCCGGCTGCGGGAGGCGATCGAGGCGGTCCGCAATTCGGACTGCATCGAGGCCTCGATGGAGATGGCGCGGGACTACATCCGCCGGGCGCAGGAGGCGATTGCCTTCCTCCCCGAATCGGAGACGAAGCGCTGCCTCATCGACCTCAGCGACTACGTGCTGACGCGGAAGAGCTAGCGGCGCAGCGGGCTAGAGGCCGCGCGGGGTGCCCTTCCGGACGACGCGGCCCTGCTCGACGACCTGCGGGACTTCCTCGGGCTTGATTTCGTTGCCGTAGAGGTCGACGAGCTCGCGCTTGGCCGCCAGCTCCTTCATGTCCTGGAGCTCCTGCTTCTCGCCCTTCGTCTTGCGCTTTTTCGGCTCCGGCTTGTTCACTTCGGGGTGCTCGTTCGGCCGGGCGTGGGTGACGAGCTTCGAGACCTTCTTCCCCAGGTGCCAGTACTTGCCGTCGTCGGGGATGCGGCGCGGGTAGCCATCGCGGAACGTAAAGGCCGCGAAGGACGTCGGCATGATCCGCTTCGCGTCCTTGTAGCAGACCGGGCAGGGCACGGGGTCGCTGGCTTCGCGCATGGGGCGGAGCTCTTCGAAGATGCCGTTGCAGGGCTCGCAGTAGTATTCGTAAAGGGGCATCCTCCCCCTCCTCACGGTTCGGGTTTCGGGGTCGTTCCCGGGTGGTGCGGTGCATGCGCATTGTACATGCACGAAGGGTACGGCGCGGGGAAGCCTGCCGGGTTGCTCACGGCCGGGAAACCGTCTCGAAAAAGGTGCTCGAACGGGGCTCGGCATCGAGCGCGGCGCGAAGGGCATCGGCGAGCGCGCTGCGCACCTCGTTGGCGGTCTCGGGGGGCATCCGGAGGGCGGCGAATTCGGCGACAGCGGCGCGGCGGGCGAACCTGAGCACCTTCTGCGCGCGGACCGAGAGCAGGCGGCCGGGGACATCCGCCCGGCAGCGAGCGCAGAGGATGCCGCCTGCCGCGGCGGCGAAGAAGGCCTCGGCCTCGGGGAGGTCGGCCCCGCAGGACGCGCAGGCGGCAACCTGCAGCTCGTAGCCGGAGACGGCGAGCAGGTGGAGTTCGAAGTAGCGGGCGGCTGCCGCCGGGGCAGCGCCGGCGTCGAGGGCAGTAAGGGTGTCGACGAGGAGGTCGTAGAGCTCCGGCTGGGGCGCGTGGGCCGTGGAGAGCCGCTCGGCGAGTTCGCAGCAGTACATGGCGGCGGCGAGCGCTTCGAGGTCGGCTTTCAGCCGCAGGTGGGCGTCGAGCGTCTCCGCCTGGGCGACGACATCGAGGCCGCGGCCGCGGGCGAGGAGGAAGCGGGACCGGGTGATCGGCTCGACGTGGCCGCGGAGCTTCGCCTGCGGCTTTCGGACACCGCGGGCGACGGCGTCGACGCGGCCTTCGCCGGGCGTCAGGAGCACGAGCAGCGCGTCGGCCTCGCCGGAGGGACGCCGGCGCAGCACGATGCCCTCGGCGGCGATCGTGCGGGGCGGCCGCCCGGACATGTCAGAGCTCCTGGCGGCCCTCGAGGGCGCGCGCGAGCGTCATGGTGTCGGCGTACTCGAGGTCGGCACCGGACGGGAGCCCCCGCGCGAGCCGCGTGACCCGGACGCCGTGGGGAGCGAGCACCCGCTGGACGTACATGACCGTGGCCTCGCCCTCGAGGCTGGGGTTCGTCGCCATGATGACTTCGCGCACGTCGCCGGCGCTCACACGCGCGACGAGGGCATCGATGTGCAGGTGTTCGGGGCCGATGCCTTCCATCGGATTCAGGATGCCGTGGAGGACGTGGTAGCGGCCGCGGTAGATGCCCGCGCGCTCGACGGCGAGCACATCGAGCGGCTGTTCGACGACGCAGATGGTGCCTGCGTCGCGGCGAGGGTCGGCGCAGACGGCGCAGGGGTCGCGCTCGGTGAGGTTGACGCAGACGGAGCAGTAGCGGATGCGCTCCCGGGCCTCGATGACGGCGCGGGCGAGCCCCTCGGCTTCCTGCGGCGAGGTACGGACGAGATGGTATGCGAGCCGCTGAGCCGACTTGGGGCCGATGCCGGGCAGGCGGTGGAGCGCCTCGATGAGGCGCTGGATCGGCTCCGGGGTCGCGAGCGATTCGGGCATAGGGCCAGCGTCAGCCGAGGCCCAGCCCCGGCAGGCCGAGGCCGCCGGTGATGGCCCCGAAGGATTTCTGCTGCAGTTCGGTCGTCTTCTGGGTCGCGTCCGCGATGGCGGCCATGATGAGGTCCTGGAGCATCTCGACGTCGTCGGGGTCGACGACCTCGGGCTCGAGCGCGATGCCGAGGATTTTCTGCTCGCCGGACATCGTGATGCGGACGGCCCCGCCGCCGGCGGTTCCTTCGACGGTGGCAGCCGCGAGTTCGGCCTGGGCCTTCGCGAGCAGTTCCTGCGCCTGCGCGAGTGCGTTGGCGTTGCCGCCGCCCATGGAGCTACGGCCGGGCAGGCCGCCGCCGGCGCGGCGGAGGTATCGGTTGTTGCCGCTTCCTTTCGCCATCAGGAATCCTTTCCGACGGGCCGGCCGCCCATGGATTTCGCGGCCTCGACGAGGTGGCCGCGGCGCGGCTCGCGCTTCGGCTGGCCGGTGCCTTCGATGAGTTTCACGGTGAGACGGACTTCGCGTCCGAGGATGGCGGCCGCCTGCTGCTCGACCATCGCGCGGCAGACGGTATCGACTTTTTCGAGCGGCATCTTCCGCTGGAAGCCGAGGACGAGCTCGTCGCCGTCCATCTGGAGAACTTCGAACGAGCCGTTGAGCCACATCGCATGCGACGGGTTGACCATCTTGCAGTGCTCGTAGAGGTCGCGAGCGAAGCGCTCTTCGCGGCTCAGGGCGCTGGTTGCGGCGGGAGCACGGGCCGGAGATTCCGCGCCGCCAGCAGCCTGCCGGGGCGCGGCAGCGGGAGCGGCCGCCAGGGGCGCGGGCGCTGCGGCCGGCGTGGCGGACGGGCCGAGGATGATGGCTGCGCAGGCGATTTCGAGCGGGATGGGGCTGGCGGGGTCGAGGCGGAAGTCGGCGCGGGCGAGCTCGGCGAGCGCGGACGCGAGCACCTGCACGGCGTCCGGGCGGGCGCGGGCGGCAGCCAGCAGCTCGTCGTCGACGGGCGCCGCACCATCGCGGAGCACTGCGCCGAGCAGCTGCCGAACGATGTCGACGGCGCCGCGCGTGAACCGGGCGATATCGAGACCGTCGTCGGCGACGGAGCGGGCGATGTCGAGCGCGGCGGCGAGGTCGGATTCGAGCAAGGCGCGCACGAGGCCGGCGACGCGCGGGTCGTGGACCTGCCCAAGGGCGGCGCGGACGTCGTCGACCGTCGGCGAAGCCCCGTACCGGGCGATGACCTGTTCGAGCATCGTGATGGCGTCGCGCAGGCCCCCGCGGGACTGGACGGCGATGGCGAGGAGCCCCTCCCGGGGAACGGCAACGCCTTCCTGTTCGCAGATGTAGGCGAGGCGGTCGACGATGGCGTCGTTGGGGACGCGGTGGAAGTCGTAGCGCTGGCAGCGGGAGATGATGGTCGCCGGGACCTTGTGGAGGTCGGTCGTGGCGAGGATGAAGATGGCGTGCGGGGGAGGCTCCTCGAGCGTCTTGAGCAGGGCGTTGAAGGCGCCCTCGGTGAGCATGTGGACTTCGTCGAGCAGGTAGACCTTGCGGGCGAGGTCGGAGGGGGCGTAGGCGATTTTTTCGCGGAGTTCGCGGACGTCATCGATGCCGCGGTTGCTGGCGGCGTCCATCTCGATCAGGTCGAGCGCGGAACCGCTGAGGATGGCGCGGCAGGGAGCGCACTCGTTGCAGGGTTCGCCGTCGCGCAGGGACTGGCAGTTGACGGCGCGCGCGAGAATGCGGGCGGTGGTCGTCTTGCCGGTGCCGCGCGGGCCGCTGAAGAGGTAGGCGTGCGCAACCTGCCCGGTCGCGAGGGCGTTCTTCAGGGTGCGAACGATGTGGTCCTGTCCGACGACTTCGGCGAAACCCTTCGGCCGCCACTTTCCGTAGAGCACGAGCGTTCCTGTGCGCGGGGTACCCTGAGTATAGAACAGGTGTGCCACGCCGGCATGGCGCGGGGGCGGTCAGTGGGTGTGGAAGTGGCGGAGGTCGCCCAGGTAGTGCTCCTCCCGGGCGCGCATCTCGGCTTCCTCGTCGGGGCTGTTCACGTGGTCGTAGCCGCAGAGATGCAGGATGCCGTGGACGAGCAGGTGGGCGAGTTCGTCCTGCAGGCTGTGGCCGAGCTGGGCTGCCTGGCGGCGGGCGGTATCGATGGAGATGGCGATGTCGCCGAGGGCGCGGGGCGCGTCCGGCGGGGCGACGAAGTCGTCATCATCCGGGGAGTCTTCAGGGAATGAGAGGACGTCGGTCGGCTCATCGACGCCGAGGAATTCGGCGTTCAGGCGTCGGATTTCTTCGTCGTCGGTGATGACGACGGCGAGCGCGGTGCCGAGAGGAACATCCTCACCGGCCATCACCCGGGCTGCGAGCGATTCGAGCGCCGGCAGGTCGGCGTCCGGGACGTCGACCTCGGTTTCGAACGTGATGTCGTAGGCGGGGTCGGCAGGCACGGCCTAGCGGGCGAAGATTTCGACGGCGTCGCGAGCCGCCGACATCAGGGGCGCGGGCACGATGCCGAAGACGAGCACGCCGGCGGCCGTGGCGGTGAGAGCGACGGCGATCGAGGGCGAGGCGCGGAAGCGCTGCTCGGTGCCGGGTTCGCCGAGGAACATCACGCGGACGACGCCGAGGTAGTAGTAGGCCGATACGACCGAGTTGAGAACGCCGACGATGACGAGCCAGACGAGGTCGGCGCGGACGGCCGCGTTGAAGATGTAGAGCTTCGCCCAGAAGCCGACGGTGGGCGGGATGCCGGTGAGCGAAACGAGACAGAAGGCGAGGCCGAGCGCGAGAAACGGCGACGTCTTCCACATGCCGGCGTAGTCGGCGATGCGGTCGGAGTTGATGCGCTGGGAGATGGCGATGACGGCGACGAACGCGCCGAGGTTCGTGAAGGCGTAGGCGGCGACGAAGAGCAGGATGCCGCTCGCGCCGAGGGTGAACTCTTCGCCGGCGACGGAGATGGCGGCGAGGCCGACGAGGAAGTTGCCAGCCTGGGCGATCGAGGAGTAGCCGAGCATCCGCTTGATGTCGGACTGGACGATGGCCATGAGGTTGCCGAGGGTCATCGAGACGGCAGCGATGACGGCGAAGATCATCGACCAGTCGCTGCTGAGGAAGTCGGCGCCGAGGGCTTCGAAGAAGACGCGGATGGCGACGGCGAACGCGGCCGCCTTCGAGCCGACCGAGAGGAAGGCGGCGACGGGGGTCGGGGCGCCCTGGTAGACATCTGGCACCCACATCTGGAAGGGGACCACGGCCATTTTGAAGCCGAAGCCGGCGATGAGCAGGGTCATCGCGACGATGAGGAGCGCGCGGTAGGATTCGCCGTTCGCCTCGATGGCAGCCGCGATGTCCGGGAGGATGGTGGTGCCGGTGACGCCGTAGAGCAGCGCCATGCCATAGAGCAGGAGCGACGACGCGACGGCGCCGAGGAGGAGGTACTTGAGACCGGCCTCGGACGACTTCGCATCCTTTCCCCAGCCGGCGAGGATGTACTGGGGGATCGAGGAGAGTTCGAGTGCGATGAAGATGGTGATGAGGTCGCGCGCGCCGGCGAGGAGCATGAGGCCGGCGCAGACGGTGAGGACGAGCGCGTAGTACTCGCTTTGCCGGCGGCCTTCGCGGTTGACCCAGTCGATGGAGGCGAGGATCACCGTCGCGGTGACGCCGGCGAAGACGTACTGGAAGAAGACGGCGTACCGATCGAGGGCGATGGTGCCGTCGAAGACCGTCTGGTAGTCGCCGCGGCCGACCCATGAGGTGGTCCAGAGGGCGGCCGTGGCCAGCCCGGCGAGGGCGAGGAAGGGCAGGAGGCGGCGCTGGCCAGGGAAGAGGGCATCGACGACCAGGACGACGCCGGCCGCCACGAGCACGCTGATCTGCGGCCCGAGTACGTCGATTCCGTTCATGCCTGCAACCTCGCAGCCAGGGTGGTCATGGCCGGTTCGATGACGTCCATGAGGAGCGCGGGGTAGACGCCGAGGAGGATGACGAGCGCGGCGAGGCCGGCGACGACGGCGTGTTCCCACCAGTGCCGCTGGTCGGTGAGTTCATCCCATTCGTGGCGGACGGGGCCGAACATCACCCGCTGGAGCATCCAGAGGATGTAGCCGGCGGACAGGACGACGCCGATGATGGCGGCGAGGACGGCCCACTCGAACCGCTGGAAGGCGCCGAGGAAGACGGTGATTTCAGCGATGAACCCGGCGAGCGCGGGCAGGCCGAGCGAGGCCATGCCGGCGAAGACCATCCCGGTGGCGATGAGCGGCATCTGCCGGGCGAGGCCGCCGAGCCGGGCGATGTCGCGCGTGTGGGTCCGCTCGTACATGAGGCCAATCATCACGAACATCAGCCCGGTGATGAGGCCGTGGGCGAGCATCTGGTAGGTCGCGCCGGTGAGCCCGGTCGAGCCGAGCGCCCCGATGCCGAGCAGGACGAGCCCCATGTGGGAGACCGACGAGTAGGCGATGAGCCGCTTCACGTCGGTCTGGCGGAGGGTGATGAAGCCGCCGTAGAGAACGCTGAACGCGCCGATCCCGGCCATCCAAACGTCCCAGTCGTGGGCGACCTCCGGCATCAGGGTGACGCAGAGACGGATGATGCCGTAGCCGCCCATCTTGAGCAGGACGCCTGCGAGCATGACCGAGACCGCGGTGGGGGCGTCGGAGTGGGCATCGGGCAGCCAGGTGTGGAGCGGGACGATCGGCAGCTTCACCGCGAAGCCCACGAACAGGAAGAAGAACACCCAGCCGAGCGGGAGCAGCGTGTCCCGGAACTCGGCCGATGCGAGCCGCTCGATGTCGAACGTGCGGGCGTCGAAGGCGAGCACGAGGATGCCGATGAGCATGAAGGCAGAGCCGGCGATGGTGTAGAGGACGAACTTCGTCGCCGAGTACTCCTTCCGGCCCGAGCCCCAGATGGAGATGAGCAGGTACATCGGGAAGAGCTCGAGCTCCCAGAAGAGGAAGAAGAGCATCAGTTCGAGCGAGACGAACACGCCGACGACGGAGCTGGCGAGGATGAGGAGGCAGGCGAAGTAGGCCCGCGGCCGGTGGGTCACGCTGAAGGAGACGAGGACGGACGCCAGCGTGAGGCAGGTGGTGAGCACGACGAGCGGCAGGCTCAGGCCGTCGACGCCGACGAAGTACTGGAGGTTGAAGGCGCCGATATCGACCCAAGAGTGGCGTTCGACGAACTGGTAGCCCTGCGCGTCCGGGTCGAAGCGGAAGAACATCGCGATGGAGAGCGCGAACATCGCGGCGGCGGTGACGAGCGCGACCCATTTCGCCTGCTGCTCCATCCGCTGCGGGAGGAGGAGGATGACGGCGGCCGCGATGGCGGGCAGGAAGATGAGGATGCTCAGTTCCACCACGACCTCCTAGAGCGGATTCGCCACGATGACGGCGATGAAGATGACGATGACGCCGGCCGCAACGCCGAGGCCGTAGGACTGGACTTCGCCGACCTGGACGGCCCGCAGGCGGCTGCTGGCGGCCCGGCCGAGCTGGCCCGTGCCGTTCACGATGCCGTCGACGATGCGGCGGTCGATCGTTTCGAGCAGGCGGCACCAGCCGCGGTAGAAGATGGTGCGGACGAAGAGGCCCTCATAGAGGTCGTCGAGGAAGTACTTCCGTTCGAAGACGAGGGCGAAGGGCGCGAAGGTGGCGCGGATGGAGGCCGAATCGACCCAGCGGCGGATGTAGATGGCGTAGGCGGTGCCGATGCCGGCGAGCGCGATGATCGTGGAGGAGACCGCAATCCCGATTTCGAAGGTGCTGCCGTGGTGGCCGCCGTGGGGCAGCGCGGCTTCGATGAAGTCTTTGAACATGTGGTCGTAGGCGAACCAGCCTGCGGCGATGGACGGGATCGCGAGGACGATGAGCGGCCCCTTCATCGACCACGGCGATTCGTGGGGGTGGGCCGGGTCACCGTGGAAGTGGTTGTCCGGGTCGTGGTGGTCGACCGGTTCGCCGCCCTTATACGTGCCGTGGAAGGTGAGGAAGATGGCCCGGAACATGTAGAACGCCGTCATGAAGGCGACCACGGCTCCAATGGCCCACAGCGCGCGGTCGTGCCGCCAGGCATCGAGGAGGATTTCGTCCTTCGACCAGAAGCCGGCGAGCGGGAAGATGCCGGCGAGGCTGAGCGAGCCGATGACGAACGTCCAGTAGGTCACCGGCATGTGCTTGCGGAGGCCGCCCATCTTCCGCATATCGAACGTGTTGGTTGCGTGGTTGACCGAGCCGCTGCCGAGGAAGAGGAGCGCCTTGAAGAAGGCGTGCGTGAAGAGGTGGAAGATGGCCGCCACGTACCCGAGCGCGCCGAGGGAAAGCATCATGTAACCGAGCTGGGAGACCGTGGAGTAGGCGAGGACGCGCTTGAGGTCGGTCTGCACGAGCGCGATGGTCGCGGCGAGGATGGCGGTGATAGCGCCAATCCAGGCCACGACGTCGGCCGCGTCGGTCGAGGCTTCGAAGACCGGGAAGAAGCGGGCGACGAGGTAGACGCCAGCGGCGACCATGGTCGCGGCGTGGATGAGGGCCGAGACCGGGGTCGGGCCTTCCATCGCGTCGGGCAACCAGACGTGGAGCGGGAACTGGGCGGACTTGCCGGCCGCGCCCGCGAAGAGGCCGAGCGCGAAGAGGGTCACGATGGTGCTCTTCACTTCGCCGCTGGCGGCCCACTCCTGAATCGCCGTCACGTCGAAGGTGCCGGCGCGGGTCCAGATGAGGAGCAGGGCGGCGAGCAGGCCGAGGTCGCCGATGCGGGTGACGATGAACGCCTTCTTCGCGGCAGCGGCCGCGCTCGGCTTGTGGAACCAGAAGCCGATGAGCAGGTAGGAGCAGAGGCCGACGAGCTCCCAGAAGACGAACATCTGGAAGAGGTTGTCCGCGAGGACGAGGCCGAGCATCGACGTGGTGAACAGGCACATGTGGGCGAAGTAGCGCCCGTAGCCGTGGTCGCCCTGCATGTAGCCGGTCGAGTAGACCTGGACGAGGAAGGCGACGGTCGTGACGACGACGAGCATGACGGCCGTGAGGCCGTCGACCCGGACGCCGATGGGGACGGTGAGGTCGCCGGCGGTGAACCATTCGTGGGTGTACTGCGCCACGCCGCCGCTCGCGTCGATGACGTTGAAGAGCGTGACATAGCTCAGCACCATGGCGGCGCCGATGCCGAGGATGGCCGCGTAGCCGGCGATGGCCGGGAGCTTCCGGAGGTAGAGCGCGATGAGGGCCCAGGCGACGAGGGGGCAGGCCATGATGGCCCAGAGCACGGCCTGGTCGATCGTCGGCGTCGAAGCGGCGGACGGCTCGGCAGCGAGGAACGGCATGGGCTAGATCTTCCTCAGGATTTCGCGGGCGACGTGGGCCTTGCCCGTCGGCACGTAGAGGGTGCGTTCATCGAGCATGGACGCCTTCTCGCCGTAGCCGATGGGCGGGACGATGCGCACCGAGAGGGCCTCGGCGGCGAACAGTTCCGCCCAGGTCTGGGCGACGTAGGCGTTGCGGACCGTCATGAATTCAACCCACATGCTGCTTCACGACCTGAGGAGATTCAGCCGGTCGACGTCGATGGTTTCGCGGTTGCGGTAGACGGCGACGGCGAGTGCAAGGGCGACCGCGGCTTCGGCGGCGGCAACGGTGAGGATGAAGACGACGAAGGTGTGCCCGGTGATCGGATTCGGGCTCACGGCGAAGCGGGAGAAGGTGATGAGCGTGAGGTTGACGGCGTTGAGCATCAGCTCGACGCCCATCAGGACGCCGATGGCGTTTCGCTTCGAGAGCGAGATGGCGAGGCCGAGGCAGAAGAGGAGGGCGCCGACGGTGAGGAAGTGTTCGATGCCGGGAGTCATACGAGGGCATCCTCCGCTTCTTCTTCGGGGCTGCGGGTCAGCATGATGGCGCCGACGAGCGCGGCCGTGAGCAGCACGCTCGCGATTTCGAACGGGACGACCCACGTGGTCAGCAGCGCCGTGCCGAGTGAGCGGGCATCGAGGCCGGCGGGCGCCTCGTCCACAGTGTTCCAGGCGGTGTCGTGAACGACGAACAGGAAGATGGCGGCGAGGCAGACTGCGAGGAGGATGCCGGGGAGCGCCCAGCGGGTTTCGCCGTTATCGCGGCCGGAGCGCGGCGTGAGCAGGACGGCGAAGAGGACCAGCACCGCGATGGCGCCCACGTAGATGATGACCTGGGCCATGGCGATGAAGTCGGCCGAGAGGAGGACGAAGAACCCGGCGACGCCGATGAACGTGAGGATGAGGAAGAGGACAGCGTGGAGCAGGTTGCGGGAGACCATCACCCCGCCGGCAGCGACGAGGGTGAGGGCTGCGAGCACCCAGAAGGCGAGCGAGGGGCCGAAACCTTCCATCAGGAGCGCTCCCCGACGGGGATGTAGCCGCCGGCCTGGTTGACCAGGCGCGGGCGGGTCGGCGTGCGCTCGGGCCGGTAGCCATTGAAGCGGGCCCAGGCATAAACGAGCGCCACCGAGAGGATGATGTTCACGAGGGCGAAGACGTAGATGAGGCCCTTCGCGTAATCCTGCTCCGACCAGATCATCCGCTCGGTGCTGACGATGAGGAGGTTGAAGACGCCGAGCGGGAGGAGGAACTTCCACGCGAACGCCATCAGCTGGTCGGCGCGGAGGCGCGGCAGCGTGCCGCGGGTCCAGATGAAGAGGAAGTAGAAGAGGTGGGTCTTGGCGATGAAGATGAGCCAGCCGGGGACCCACTGTTCGAGCCCGAAGAAGGTCCAGCCGCCGAGGAAGACGGTCGCGGCGAAGCCGGAAGCGGCGAGCGCGTAGCCGATGTCCATGCCGTAGAAGAGGCCCCACTTCATGCCTGAGTACTCGGTGAGGTAGCCCGCAACGATTTCGGACTCGGCCTCGGCGATATCGACGGGGGTGCGGTTCAGCTCGGCGCTGACGCAGATGAAGTAGATGACGAGCGCGAGGGGCTGGACGAAGACCATCCAGATGTTGAACTCATCCGCCCACGCGACCATGCCGGAGAGGCTGATGGTGCCGGTCATCACGACGGCGCCAAGAAGCGCCAGCACGAGCGGCGATTCGTAGCTGATCGCCATCGAGACGATGCGCATCGCGCCGAAGAGGCTGTACTTGTTGTTGGCGCTCCAGCCGGCCATGAAGGTCGCGATGACCGGCAGGGAGGAGACCGCGAGGAAGTACATCAGGCTGACGGGGATATCGGCGATGACCATGTTTTCGCCGAAGGGGATGACGGCCCAGAGGAGCACGGCCGGCATCACGAAGATGATCGGCGCGATGTACATCACGGCGCGGTCGGCGCGCGTGGGCGTGAGGGCCTCCTTCTGGATGAGCTTGATGGCGTCGGCAATCGGCTGGAGGAGGCCGAAGGGCCCGACGCGGTTGGGACCGAGGCGCGACTGCATGCGGCCGATGATGCGGCGCTCGCCGTAGACGCCGACGATGAGCTGCGAGGGGAGGACGAAGAGGAGGAAGCTCGCGACGAAGCCGATGAGCGCGGCGAGGACGTAGACGACGCCGAACGGCAGGATGCGGTCAGCCGCCTCGAGGATTTCGCGGGAGAGGTTGCCGAGGTCGCGGATGTCGTACCACTTGTCCGAGACGAGGAACGGGGTCACCGGTCGATCTCCCCCACGACGATATCGATGGAGCCGAGGACGACGATGGCGTCCGCGACGGTGCCCCCGACGGTCATCTCTTTGAGCGCAGAGAGGTTGATGAACGAGGGCGGGCGGATGTGGAAGCGGTAGGGCGAAGGCCCTTCGTCCGAGACGAGGTAGTAGCCGAGTTCGCCGCGGGGGCTTTCGATGCGGGCGTAGGCCTCGCCCTTCGGCGGACGGAGCGCGAGCGGTACTTCGGTGCGGAATGGACCGCCGGGGAGGCCGTCGAGCGCTTGCTGGATGATCTTGAGGCTTTGCCGCATCTCTTCGAGGCGGACGATGAAGCGGTCGTAGCTGTCGCCGTTGTAGCCGATGGGGATGTCGAAGTCGTACTGCTCGTAGCCGCAGTAGGGGTCGGCTTTGCGGATGTCCCAGGCGATGCCGCTGCCGCGCAGCATCGGGCCGGAGAGGGAGGCGTTGGTCGCCATCTCGGGCGTCAGGACGCCGACGCCGCGCGTGCGGGCGATGAAGATTTCGTTGCCCGAAAGGAGGCCTTCCATCTCGTCGAGGAAGGGCGGGAAGTCGCGGAGGATGCGGCGGACCATCGGCTCGAACTCGGGCCGGAGGTCGAAGGCGACGCCGCCGATGCGCATGTAGTTGCAGGTGAGGCGGGCGCCGGAGGTGACTTCGAAGATGTCGAGGATCTTCTCGCGCTCGCGGAACGCCCACATGACGGGGGTCTGCCAGGCGCCGGTGTCGTTGGCGAAGGCGCCGATGGCCATGCAGTGGCTGGCGAGCCGCTGGAGCTCGGCCATGATGACGCGGATGGCGTTGCCGCGGGGCGGCACTTCGATACCGGCGAGCTTTTCGACCGCGAGGCAGTAGCCGAGGTTGTTCGACATGCTGCTGAGGTAGTCGGTGCGGTCGGTGAAGGGGATGTTCTGGGTGTAGGTGCGCTCCTCGGCGAGCTTCTCCATCGAGCGGTGGAGGTAGCCCATCACCATCTCGGCATCGATGACCTTTTCACCGTCGACGGTGGCCTTTATGCGGAAGACGCCGTGGGTGGAGGGGTGCTGGGGCCCGATGTTGATGACGAACGGTTCGCTCTTGATGATCCCGGTCATTCGATCACCTTCACGGGCGGCTCCTGGCGGCGGGCGACGCCGGCGAACTCGCCGAGCCCCGGCTGGAGGCCGCCGGGCATCGCGAGGAAGTCCTTGCGGAGCGGCCAGCCGGGATAGCCTTCCCAGAGGAGGATGCGGTAGAGGTTGGGGTGGCCTGCGAAGCGGATGCCGAAGAGGTCGTAGGCCTCGCACTCCTGCATCCAGGCGCCGTGGAAGACGGGCGTGACGCTGGGAACCTCGGGGTTCTCGCGGCCCCACGCCTCGACCTTGAAGCAGGCGAGGTGGTTCTTTTCGAACGACTGGATGTGGTAGACGACTTCGAAGTGGTCCCAGTAGTCCACGCCGCAGAGGTTGGTGAGGTGGACCAGATTCGCGTCCGGGTCGTCGCGGAGGGCGCGGAGGGTTTCGACGAGCTTCTCGGGCTTGAGGTAGCAGGCGGTCTCCGTCGTGCGGTCGACGGAGCCGGGGACGAGCGCTTCGGCGAGCGCGGCGGCTTCGGAACCGGTGAGTTCGCGGGTCACAGGCGCCACTCCAGGGCTCGTTTTCGCCAGGCGTAGATGCCGCCGACGATGAACGTAGCGATGAAGAGCAGGCCTTTGCCGTAGCCGACCCAGCCGACGGTGTCGAAGACCATCGCCCAGGGGAAGAGGAAGATGATTTCGACGTCGAGGAGGACGAAGAGGAGGGCGATGTAGTAGTAGCGGAAGTTGAACTGGACGAGGCTCGGCCCTTCGGTGCGGAGGCCGCATTCGTAGATGTCGTCGCGGACGAGGTCGGGGCGGAATTTCGGCCGGATGCGGGCAAACTGGAGCGCCCACGACGTGACGACGGCGCCGAGCGGGAAGATCAGCGCGATGATGACGAGGATGCCGATGTGTCCGTATTCGTACAGCACGCGGGGGCCGTTTGTGAAATTCGTCCCTAAGGACCGGCGCTGACTATAGCACGGGCTCCCCTGCCGGACAAAGGCAGCGGAGGAGGCAGCGTCAGCGGCGGAGGCGGACGATAGGGCCCTCGGCGTAGAGCTGGCCGACGGGGATGCCGAGGCGCTGGTGGACGTTGAGCGGAATGCCGATATCCGCGAGGTAGAGCTCGCCGACCATGCCGCGCGCCTGGGGGTCGAGGCAGCCGCGCTTGGGGAGGTCGAGCATGAGCGTGGTCACGGCGCGGATGGCGGGCGTGCTGACTTCGCCGGTGGTCGCGTTGACACCCGTGGGGATGTCGAGGGCGAGGATGGGGCGGCGCGATTCAATCGCGAGGCGCGTGACCGCCGCGGCCACGCCGACCGGGGGGCCTTCGAGGCCGTAGCCGACGAGGGCGTCGATGACGAGGTCGGCGCCGGCGAGCTGCTCTTCGAGGCGGACTTCGCTGGTCTCGAGGTCGGCGGGCTGCAGCAGGCCCGTCTGGCGGAGGATGTGGAGCTGGCGGCGGGCCGTGAAGGAGACCTCCTCTTCGACGCCGCCGATGACAGGCTCGACGCGGCAGCCCCAGTTGGCGAGGTGGCGGATGGCGGCGAGGCCCGCGGCGCCCTTGTTGCCCCCGCCGGCGAGGACGACGACGCGCTGGCCGCGGCCGCGGCCGCCCAGCATCGCGAAGGCGAGGATGGCCGCGCTCCGGCCGGCGTTCTCGGTGAGCTGGAGGATATCGAGGCCGAATTCCTCCTGGGCGAGGCGCTGGACGTCGCGCATCTGCGCGGCGGTGACGGAGCAGACGTCGGAGCAGCGGCGCTGGGGGAACCCGGCGGGGTCGGGCTTGACGGGCATACGCACCTCACGGCCCCACCGGGGGCCACGGGCTCTGGAGTCTACGGAATCGTCCGGGGCCGCGTCATGCCCCGGCAGGCCGAGACGGGTACGAAGCAGTGACACGGGCGCTGATGCCTCCGCGGGTGTTGAATTCGCCGGTGACGGTGGCCGAGCGAGGCTGCACGGCGGCGACGATGTCATCGAGGATGGTGTTCACGACGTCCTCGTAGAAGATGCCGCGGTTGCGGAAGGCGTGGAGGTAGAACTTGAAGGAGCGGAGCTCGATGCACTTCCGGTCCGGCACATAGGTGACGCGGATGGTACCGAAGTCCGGCTGGCCGGTCATGGGGCAGACGCTGGTGAACTCCGGCGCGATGAATTCGATGACGTAGTCGCGCCCGGGAAACTGGTTGTCGAAGGCGTCGATGGTGCCGTCGGTGCGGAAGGTGTTGTTCGGGTTCATGGCGTGTCACCTGCAGGTTCGGACGGCGGCCGCGCAGGCGCAAGGTCAGCCGCGGGGCAGGCCGAGCCCGCGGGTGGCGATGATGTTCCGGTTCACCTCGCTCGTGCCGCCCGCGATGGTGTAGCTGGGCGCAGCGAGCGCCCAGCGCTCGACCCTGCCGCGGAGAGGGGCCCAGCGGGAGCCGGGCTCGAGCTGCCCGGGCAGGCCGAGGACGCGGAGGCCGGTGATGCCCATCTGCCGCTGGAGTTCGGTGCCGAAGATTTTCGAGACCGAGGCCTCGGCGTTCGGGACTTTTCCCTCGCTCTGCATCTGGGCGACGCGGTAGCAGAGCCAGCGGCCGATTTCGAACTCGAGGTAGCGCTCGGCCAGCTCGTGCCGGATTTCGCCGCGGCGGAGGTGCGGATGCTCGCGGACGTAGTCGATGAGCGCGTAGAGGGTGCTGCGCGTCATGACGACCCGGTTGATGCTCGAACGCTCCTGGTCGAGCGTCGTGGTGGCGATGTACCAGCCGCGGTTCTCCTCGCCGACGAGGCAGTCGGCGGGCACCCGGACGTCGTCGAAAAAGACTTCGCAGAAGTGGTGGCTGCCCATGAGGTTGACCAGGGGACGGACGGTGATGCCGGGCAGCCGCATATCGACCATGAAGTAGCTGATGCCGCGGTGCTTGGGGGCTTCCGGGTCGGTCCGGGCGAGGAGGATGCCCCAGTCGGCTTCCTGGGCGCCGCTCGTCCAGATTTTCTGGCCGTTGATAACGTACACGTCGCCGTCGCGGACGGCGCGGGTCTGGAGGCTGGCGAGGTCGGAGCCTGCGCCGGGCTCGGAGAAGAGCTGGCACCAGTGGTCTTCGGCGGTGCGCATGCCGGGGAGCCAGCGCTGCTGCTGGGCGGAAGTACCGTGCATCATGAGGGCGGGGCCGGCGAGCCAGACGCCCTGGTCGTAGGCTCCGGGGGCGCCGGCGGAGCTCATCTCCTCCATGTAGACGGTCTGGGTCATGTAGCTGGCGCCGGCGCCGCCGAACTCTCGGGGCCAGCCCATGGTGAGCCAGCCGCGTGCGGCGAGCTTCTTGCGGAACTGGCGGGTGAACTCTTTCTCCTCGGGCGTCATCTCCTCGCGGTCGTTGCGCATGTCCCACGTTTCGCGGGGGAGTTCGGCATCGAGGAAAGCGCGCACCTCGGCGCGGAAGGCGGCGTGTTCGGGGGAGTCGCGGAAGAGCATGGGGCCATCCGGGCTGTCAGGATCTGGGCAGGCCGAGTATAGCCGGGCGGGAGGCAGCGGGCGGTGGGCAGGCCGGCGCCGGTGGCGTAGGCTTCGCTCACCCTACCCTGACGGAGACAGCCCGATGCACTTTCGCGACATCCTCTATGACGTCCATGAGGGCGTGGCCCGGATTACGCTGAACAAGCCCGAGAAGCTGAACGCGCTCTCGTGGGGCTCGTGGGCCGAGATCGAAAACGCGGTGGCGATGGCCGAAGCGGACGACGCCGTGAAGGCGGTCGTGTTCACCGGCGCAGGGCGCGGCTTTTGCGCGGGCACCGACCTCACGACGGCGACCCGGGAGGAAGACTGGCCGGCACGGCCGTTCACCGGGCGCGCCGGCATGATGCGGTCACGGTTCCTGGCGACGGCGCAGGTGTACCACTGCCGGAAGCCGACGATTGCGGCGGTCAACGGGCCGTGCGTGGGCGCCGGCTTTTCGCTGGCGATGGCCTGCGACATCCGGGTCGCGGCGGAATCGGCGCGCTTCAGCGCGATTTTCGTGAAGCGCGCGATCGTGGCGGACACGGGCTCGACCTGGCTGCTGCCCCGGCTCGTCGGCCCGGAGTGGGCGTACCGGCTGCTCTACACGGGCGAGATCATCGACGCGCGGCAGGCGGAGCGGATCGGGCTCGTGAGCCAGGTCGCGCCGGATGAGGAGCTGCCGGCGGCCGCGGGCGCGCTCGCCGGGGCGATCGCGCGGGGGCCGAGCGTGGCGATCGAGCTGATGAAGCGGCTGGTGCAGGAAGGCGCGACGCGGGGGCTCGACGAACAGATCGAACTCGAGCAGTTCCTGCAGCAGATCACCCACGCGACGGAGGACGCTGCCGAGGGCCGCCAGTCGTTCCTCGAGAAGCGGGAGCCGCGGTTCAAAGGGCGCTGAGGCGAAGTGGCGTCACCGGCTTTCCACCGTGCGGCCCCCTTGCTGTTCCCGCGCCGCGCAGCGCGAGGCCTGAGACTTATGGCATGAACCTGCTGTCTGCCATCGCGCCGACGTCGGTGCCCGCGGACCCGGTGGAGGGGATCGCGGGGCGGGTCGCCTTCACCGCGGCCGTCAAGGCGGTGAAAGCCGCTGCGGAGGTCCAGGCGGAGCTCGTGCGGCTGCTGGACCCGAACGTCGGGAAGCACCTCGACCGGAGCGCCTGAGGAACGAGCGGGGCTCGGCTGCTACGCTCTGTGCATCACCACTGTGGGATGCGCATGCGAGAGGTTCCGGCTGAGCTGATAACGGAAACGGTGGCGCGGCTCGCCATCGAAGCGACGCACTTTCTGCCCGAGGACGTCGAGGGGGCGATCCGGGCGGCACGCCAGACGGAGCGGTCGCCGCTGGCGGTCCAGATCATCGACGAGATTCTCGAAAACGCGCAGGTGGCGCGGGAGCGGATGCTGCCGCTCTGCCAGGACACGGGGACGGCGGTCGTCATCCTCGAGATCGGGCAGGACGTGCACATCACCGGCGGTTACGTCATCGACGCCGTCAACGAGGGCATCCGGCGCGGCTACAGCGAAGGCTATCTGCGGAAGTCGATCGCCGCGCGGCCGTTCAGCGCGCGGGTGAACACCGGCGACAACACGCCGGGCGTCATCCACACGGAGATCGTGCCGGGCGACAGGATCAAGGTGATGTTCATGCCGAAGGGCGGCGGCTGCGAGAACATGTCGCGCTACCAGAACTTCCTCCCGGGCATGGGCAAGCAGGCGGTCATCGACTTCGTCTGTGAGACGGTCGACATGTCGGGCGGGAACCCGTGCCCGCCGCTGGTCATCGGCGTCGGGGTGGGCGGCACCGCCGAGAAGGCGATGACGATGGCGAAGCACGCGCTCTTCCGCAAGATCGGCGAGCGGAGCCCCGACCCGGAGGTCGCGGAACTGGAGCAGGAGCTGCTGCAGGCGGTCAACGAACTCGGGGTCGGGCCGCAGGCGGTAGGCGGCAGCACGACGGCGCTGGATGTGTTCGTCGAGACGTACCCGACACACATCACCGCACTGCCGGTCGCCGTGAACATCCAGTGCCACAGCGCGCGGACGAAGCAGGCGGTCATCTGAGATGGCGGAGACGGCGCTGCTCCGGCTCGCGCCGGCTGAGGCGATTGACGCTGAGGCGGTGGCAGACCTCGTGAACCGGGCGTACGCGCGGTACCGGCACCTGTTCGCGGGGCAGCGGACGACGCCGGCCGAGCTGCTGGCCGAGGCCGGGCCGGGCGCGCGCTTCATCCTCGCGGAGGAGGACGGCGCCCTCGTCGCGAGCGCGCTGCTCGCCGCCGCGGAGCGCTTCATCGAGCCGGACATGCTGGGGCCGGCGGGCACGCCGCGACCGGAGCCTGGCGCCATTCCCGCCGGGCACCCGTGGGAGGGCGCGCTCTACTTCGGGATGGCTGCCGTCGAGCCGGCGCGGATGAACGGCGGCCTCGGCCGGCGGATGGTCGCGTTCGCGGAAGAGCTGGGCCGGAAGGAAGGGTACCGCGCCGTCGCGCTCGGCACGGTGCGGGAGTTCGGGCTGGTCGACTACTACGAACGGCTCGGCTACCGCGTCATCCACGAGGTCGAGCACCCGGCGGGACACTGGGATTTCCTCGTCCCGCACCGGTACTGCGAAATGGTGAAGCCGCTGTGAGCCCGGACACGCTGGTCATCGAAGAGGCAGGCCCGTGCGACGCGGTCGCGCTGGCGCGCCTGATCAACGTTGCGTACCGGGTGGAGGACTTCTTCAAGGCGGCCGACCGCACGTCGCTCGACGAGGTGCGCGAGCTGCTCGAGCGGGAGACGTTCCTCGTGGCGCGGGAGGCCGACGGGAGCATCGTCGGTTGCGTCCGTGTCGCGGCGGAACCGCCGGAGGGTCACTTTGGGATGCTCGCGGTCGACCCGGAGGCGCAGGGCACGGGGCTCGGGCGGCGGCTCGTCGCAGCGGCGGAGGCGCGGGCGCGGCGTGCCGGGTGTTCGCGGATGTCGCTCGAGGTGGCGAGCCCGCGCGCCGAGCTGCCGGGCTACTACGCGCGGCTCGGCTACCGCGTCACGGGCGCGAAGCCGTGGCCCGCCGAGGCGCTCCACGAGCTGAAGGCGCCGGCCCACTTCATCGTTATGTCGAAATCACTGGGGGACGACCCCGCGGAGGAACGAGATGGCTGATTCGGTACGGCTGACGACGCCGTTGACGGACGACGTGATCGAGGGGCTGACGATCGGGACGCACGTGACGTTCAGCGGCGTGATCTACACGGCGCGCGACGCGGCGCACAAGCGGATGATCGAGCTGATGAAGCGGGGCGAGCCGCTGCCCATCGACCTGCGCGGGCAGGTCATCTACTACGTCGGGCCGACGCCGCCGCGCCCGGGCGCGGTCATCGGCTCCGCCGGACCGACCACGGCGATGCGGCTCGACCCGTACACCATCCCGATGCTGGAGGCCGGCCTGAAGGGCATCATCGGCAAAGGCGGCCGGGGGCCGGCCATCCGCGAGGCGATCAAGCAACACCACGCGGTCTACTGCATCGCCGTCGGCGGCACGGGCGCGCTCCTGAACCGGCACATCAAGTCGGCCGAAGTCGTCGCCTTCGAGGACCTCGGTACGGAGGCGATCCGCCGGCTGGAGGTCGAGGACTTCCCGGCCATCGTGGTGAACGACTGCCACGGGGGCGACCTGCTCGAGGCAGGCAAGCGGCAGTACCGGACGAGCTCGCGGCCGATCCCGGCGGTGCAGTCGCTCGGGGGCTAGCGGGCGGCGCTCAGCGGCGGCCGAACTGGCGCTCGATGGCCTCGGTCCCGAGGTGGATGAGCGTCGGCCGCCCGTGGGGGCAGGTGCGGGGCGTGGCCGTGGCGGCGAGGTCCTCCACGAGCCGGCGCATCTCCTCCATCGAAAGGGCCATCCCGGCGCGGACGCTCGAATGGCAGGCGATGGTCGCAGCGGCCCGGCCGAAGCCGGCGGGCACGCGGTCGTCGCGCTCGATGGCTTCGAGGACACCCCGGACGGCGGTCACCGGGTCGTCGGCGCGGAACCCGGCAGGCACCTGGCGCAGGAGCAGCACGCCGTCGCCGAACGGTTCGAGGACGAGGCCGAGCGCGGCGAGGTCGGCAGCGGCCGCCTCGGCGACGGCGGCGAGCGCGGCGCCGACATCGACGAGCACCGGCTCGAGGAGGGGCTGGACGGGCGGCTGCCCGGCAGCTGCCCGGCGGGCGAGGATGCGGTCGTACACGACCCGCTCGTGGGCGGCGTGCTGGTCGACGAGGTACATCCCGTCGGGGCCTTCGGCGACGATGTACGTCGCGTTCAGCTGGCCGACGACGCGGAGGAGCGGGAGGAGGTCGCGATGCGGCGCCGGGATAGGGCCGGCCGGCGCCGGCTGGGCCGGGCGGGTGAGCGCGAGCACGCCCTGGGTCGGAACCGGACCGCGCAGGGCGGGCGGCGGTTCCGAGGGTGCAGGGGGGGCGGCGGCCGGTTTCAGCGCAGGCCCGGGCAGAGGCACGTGGCCGAGCGACGGGGGCGCGGCCGGCGCCGCAGACGGGACGGCCGGGCTCCAGCTCACCGGGGCCGCCGCTTCGAGCGCGGCGCGAACCGCGGAGCGGATGGCACGGGCCACGAGCCGCTCATCCCGGAAGCGGACCTCGGCCTTGGCGGGGTGGACGTTGACGTCGACTTCGTCGTCCGGCAGGCGGAGATGGAGCGCCGCGACGGGGAACCGTCCGACCGGGAGCTGCGACTGGTAGGCCTCGGTGACGGCGAAGAGCAGCGGACGGGACTGGACCCAGCGGCCGTTCACGAAGATGGAGATGCCGCCCCGGTTCCCGCGGTGGAGCGCGGGCGGGCCGGCAAGCCCGGAGACGCCGACCGGGCCTTCGCCCGCGGCGACATCGAGGACCTGGCGGGCGAGGTCCGCGCCGTAGACCGCGGCGAAGGCGTGGCGGATATCGTCGTCCCCCGGCGTGCTGAGGACGCGGCGGCCGTTGTTGAGCACGTGGAAGGCGATGCCGGGGTAGGCGAGCGCGTAGTGTGCCGCGAGGGTGGTGATGGCGCGGGCCTCGGCGGCGGGAGAACCGAGGAACTTCCGGCGGGCGGGGACGCGCGCGAAGAGGTCGCGCACGGTGATGGTCGTGCCTTCGGGCGCGGGGCGGGCCATCCGCCGCACGGGGCGGCCTTCGGCGAGGGCGAGGAAGACGCCGACCGGTTCGCCGCGCGCGCGGGTCAGGATTTCGACATCAGCGGCGGCCGCGATGGACGGGAGCGCCTCGCCGCGGAAGCCGAGGGTGTGCACCCGGTGGAGGTCATCGACGGAGGCGATTTTCGACGTGGCGTGCCGTTCGAAGGCGAGTTCGACATCGGCGGGCGGGATGCCGCGGCCGTCGTCGCTGACTTCGATGCGGGCGATGCCGCCGTCGTCGAAGGCGAGCTGGATGCGCGTCGCGCCGGCGTCGATGGCGTTGTCCAGCAGTTCGCGGACGACGGAGACGGGCCGCTCGACCACCTCGCCGGCGGCGATCCGGGCCGCGACTTCCGGGGGGAGGACGCGGATCGTGCCGGCGGTCACCGGGGCACCCGGCCGGCGCGGGCGCGGGCGCGCAGCTCGTAGAGCTTCTGGATGGCTTCGATGGGCGTCATGCCGTCGACATCGAGCCCGGCCAGCTCCTCTTCGATGGGCGAAGACGCAGCGAACAGGGCCGGCTGGAAGGCGCCGGGCGAGCCGCGGCCGTTCGCTGGCGGCGCCGGCGGGACGGCCCCGGGCTGGCGCTGCGCTTCGAACTCCGAGAGGAGGTGTTCGGCCCGGTTGATGACCGCGCGCGGCAGGCCGGCAAGGCGGGCGACGTGGATGCCGTAGCTGCGGTCGGCGGCGCCGGGGACGACGCGATGCTCGAACACGACCTCGCCGCCCTCTTCGTGCACGGCGATGTGGGCGTTGCGCACCCGCGGGAGGACGCCTTCGAGCGCGGTGAGCTCGTGGTAGTGGGTGGCGAACAGGGTGAGCGCGGCGCCTTCCTTCCGGTTGTGGAGGAATTCGATGACCGCGCGGGCGATGGCCATGCCGTCGTAGGTGCTGGTGCCGCGGCCGACTTCGTCGAGGATGACGAGCGAGTTCGGGGTCGCGCGGTGGAGGATTTGCGCGGTTTCGACCATCTCGACCATGAAGGTCGACTGGCCGGCGGCGAGGTCGTCCTGCGCGCCGATGCGGCTGAAGATGCGGTCGAAGAGCGGGAGCCGCGCCTCGGCGGCCGGGACGAAGGAGCCGGCCTGGGCGAGCAGGGCGATGAGCGCGACCTGCCGGAGGAAGGTCGATTTTCCGCTCATGTTGGGCCCGGTGATGACGAGGATTTGCGTGTCGCCGCCGAGGACGCAGTCGTTGGGGACGAAGCGGCCGGCGCCGACCGCGGCCTCGACGACGGGATGGCGGCCGGCGCGGAGTTCGAGTTCGCCGCCGGTGAAGGCGGGGCGGGTGTACCCGCGCTCGGCGGCGGTCTCGGCGAGACCGAGGATGGCATCGACCTTCGCGACGCCCTCGGCGACTCCCTGGAGGGAGGCCAGGCCTGCGGCGAGGGTCTCGAGGAGGGCGGCGAAGGCCTGCCGCTCGAGCTCGACGAGGCGGTCGCGGGCGCCGATGAGGCGGGATTCGTACTCCTTCAGCTCCTCGGTCACGTAGCGCTCGGCGCCGACGAGCGTTTGGCGGCGCTGGTAGTGGGCCGGGACGAGGGCGGCGTTCGCCGCAGAGACCTCGATGCAGTAGCCGAAGACCCTGTTGTGGCCGACCTTGAGCGACTTGATGCCGGTGCGCTCGCGCTCCTGCCGTTCGAGGCCGAGGAGGAAGCCGCGGGCGTCGCGGGTGAGGGCGTGGAGGGAGTCGATTTCGGGGCTGAAGCCCGGGCGGATGACGCCGCCCTCATCGAACGAGGC
>NZ_JANZZD010000080.1:0-896 GCF_026419595.1 Tepidiforma sp.
TAGTGGTTCACCCCGATCCAGGCGGCGGGGGCGCGGATGGCGGCAAGATCCCCGCCTCGGATCCACGGCTCCATCAGCGCCGCGATGCGGTCCGGGTAGTGGCCGAGGAGCTGCGCATCCGGCAATGCGCGGTTCCACAGCTCGCCGAGCATGCCGGCTGCCTCGGCGTCGGCGGGGGCGTCGCTGCCCGGGCGCACGGGCTGCACGTTGTGCACGCAGCCGACCCGCGCATCGCTGCGGACCGCGAGGATCGCCCGCGTCGCGCCGCCATGCGCGAGGTTCACGTGGTGCATCGCCGCGAGATAGGCGTCGGTCCGCTTCAGCCCGGGCGGGTGGCCGCCGGTCAGGTGGCCGAACATGGTGAACAGCCCGGGCTCGTTGAACGTCGCCCAGAACGGGATGCGGTCCGCGAGCCGGGCGGCCGAGATGGCGGCATAGTCGGCGAAGCGGCCGGCGATGTCGCGCGCCGGCCAGCCGCCCTCCTCCTGCAGCGCCTGCGGCAGGTCCCAGTGGTAGAGGCAGGCGATGGGCACGATGCCGGCCTCGCACAGCGCATCCGTCAGCCGGTCGTAGAAGTCGAGCCCGGCCGCGTTCACCGGTCCGCGCCCGAGCGGCAGCACCCGCGGCCAGGCGAACCCTTCGGGCCAAGCGGGGCTCATCGCGGCGCCTGCGCCAGCAGCCAGGCGGCGAGCGCCTCGGCCTCCGCGCGCGACAGGTTGAAGTTGGGCATCGGGCCGTGCGCCGCCTGCAGGAAGGCGTTCAGCCGCTCCGGCGCGCCGGCGTAGCGCTGGGCGATCTCCGGGATGCTCGGCGCGGCGTCGGCGGCGCGACGCGCGCCGTCGGCGTGGCAGGCGGCGCACCAGCGCTGCGCCAGCGCTGCGCCTTCGCCCTGCGGC
>NZ_JANZZD010000081.1:0-885 GCF_026419595.1 Tepidiforma sp.
TTGAGATCAACCTTGAGCCGCTGGAGAAGCGAGGTGATGCGTTCCCCGCCGAAGAGCCGCATCAAGTCGTCTTCAAGCGAAATGAAAAACTGCGACGAGCCGGGATCGCCCTGCCGGCCGGCGCGACCGCGGAGCTGGCGGTCAATGCGGCGTGCTTCGTGCCGCTCGGTGCCGATGATGCAGAGTCCGCCGTTGGCGCGGACCTCGTCGTCGAGCTTAATGTCGGTGCCGCGCCCGGCCATGTTGGTGGCGATCGTGACTGCACCTTTCCGCCCTGCCTGCGCGATGATTTCTGCTTCGCGTTCGTGGTGCTTGGCGTTGAGCACGTTATGCGGAATCCCGACGCGGCGAAGCATCTTCGAGAGCACCTCGCTGGTCTCGACGCTCGTTGTACCGACAAGAATCGCACGCCCTGCCGCAAGCTGCTTTTGAATTTCCTCGATGACGGCGTTGTACTTCTCGCGCTTGGTGCGGTAGATGAGGTCGTCGTAATCCTTGCGGATGACGGGCTTGTTAGTCGGGATGACGACGACGTCGAGCTTGTAGATTTGGTAGAACTCGGCTGCTTCGGTCTCTGCAGTGCCGGTCATCCCCGCGAGCTTGCGGTAGAGGCGGAAGTAGTTCTGGATCGTGATGGTCGCATATGTTTGGGTATCGCGCTCGACGTGGACGCCTTCTTTTGCTTCGATCGCTTGGTGCAATCCGTCCGAGTAGCGTCTGCCTTCGAGAATGCGACCGGTGAATTCGTCGACGATTTTGATTTTGTTGTCCTGGACGACGTACTCGACGTCGCGTTCGTAGAGCGAGTAGGCTCTGAGCAGTTGCGTGACGATGTGGATGCGGTCGCTGCGTTCGGCATAGAGGCGATAGAGCTCATCTTTACGG
>NZ_JANZZD010000082.1:0-866 GCF_026419595.1 Tepidiforma sp.
GCGCTATACTGAGGCGGCGAGAGCGGAAGTAGCTCAGTGGTAGAGCGCCTCCTTGCCAAGGAGGAGGTCGCGGGTTCGACCCCCGTCTTCCGCTCCACGTTGTGTTTCTGGGCATGGGGCTTGCCCGTCCGCGGCAGTTGCCTACGCGCGAGCACCCCGCTTCGCATGGGCCTGCGGAGCACACGGCGTTGCCTCATGGGATCCCACCCCCGCCCCTCACCGGCTGCGGTTCGCAGGGTTCTCGGCGTTCTATCAGGGCGCAGCCGGTATGATGGAGCGGGCGCCGAAGTGGCGGAACGGCAGACGCGGCGGTCTCAAAAACCGCTGGGGTGCGCCCCCGTGTGGGTTCGAATCCCACCTTCGGCACCAACCTTGGAAGGCCGCGCCCCCACCTCGGCCAGGCCCAGAGCCTGGCATCGCCGGCTCCGATTCCAGCCCGAAGCACGAGCGGCGCGGCCCCTCGGACCCAAGCACCGTGGGACGCGTTCGCCCGTAACGGTGCCCCAGGGTTCCGAACGGCGCACCCTTCAGCGCCACGCGGAAGCGAGCTGCTCGGCCTCGGCGAAATTGGCGGCAGCATCCTCTGGAAGGAGGTAGCCAAGACGAAGATTATTCTCGTCCACCTGCGAGACGAGCCCGAGGTACCGCTCCGGGGTGGGATAGAGCTGGCGCAGCTGCTCGCGATCGAACGGTTCGTACGAACCGAGGAGGATGCAAAAGCCTGGGCCCGCGTTCGTTCCTGTGTTACGAGCGACCGGGACCGCGACCTGGGAGAGCTGGATACCGCCCACCGCCAGGCCGAGCTCATTCCGTACATGGGCGCCCGACTCGTCGAGCAGGATGTAGGGGGCCCGCGGGGGCTCGAC
>NZ_JANZZD010000083.1:0-844 GCF_026419595.1 Tepidiforma sp.
GTTACGGGGCTATTTTGCCTAATTCCTTAACGAGGGTTCTCCCGTTCGCCTTGGTATTTTCTACCCGTCTACCTGTGTCGGTTTGCGGTACGGGCGCCTTAGAGTGACTACCGCTTAGAGGCTTTTCTTGGCAGTGAGGTTCAACCACTTCTTGCTTGCGCACGGCATCGCTTCTCGACCTCCTGGTGGGGATTTCCCTCCACCTCTCTCCGGCCTACCTGCTTGCACCAGGTCTCCACCTCCTGGCTGGCCTACCCCTCTGCGTCACCCCTTCGCTCCTCTTTCGGCGGTTCCGGACTATTAACCGGATGTCCATCGCCTACGCCCTTCGGCCTCGGCTTAGGCCCGACTAACCCGACGTGGACTGACCTTCCGTCGGAATCCTTAGACTTTCGGCGAACACGGTTCTCACGTGTTTCTCGCTACTCATGCCAGCATTCTCACTTCTGTTCGCTCCACCGCTCCTTCCGGTACGGCTTCCCCGCTAACAGAACGCTCCCCTACTACCGCCCCCTTCGGGACGATCCATGGCTTCGGTGGCAAGCTTTAGCCCCGTTATATTTTCCGCGCAGGATCCCTCGACCAGTGAGCTATTACGCACTCTTTAAAGGATGGCTGCTTCTAAGCCAACCTCCTGGCTGTCTGAGCAACCCCACATCTTTTACCACTTAACCCGCACTTGGGGACCTTATTCGGCGGTCTCGGTTGTTCCCGCGCTTGGACACGGATGTTAGCACTCGTGCCCTCACTCCCGGACTCCACTTCCTACCCTTCAGAGTTTGATAGGGTTTGGTAGGCTGGGAGGCCCCCTAGCCCTGTCAGTGCTTTACAGGCAGGAATCAGC
>NZ_JANZZD010000084.1:0-839 GCF_026419595.1 Tepidiforma sp.
GCTATTTTGCCGAGTTCCTTAGCAGGCATTCTCCCGAGCGCCTTAGGTTTTTCACCTCGTCCACGTGTGTCCGTTTCCAGTACGGGCACCGCTATAACTCGCTTAGAGGTTTTTCTCGCCAGTGTGGGCTCTGCTACTTCATGCACCCGTAGATGCACTCCGTCCACACCTCAGCTCAGCAGGCGGATTTGCCTACCTGCCTCTTCGCCTACATGCAGACACGTAGAATACCATCTCTACGCTAGCATACCCTCCTGGGTCACCCCATCACTCAATCGCTATAACGGTGGCGCAGGAATATAAACCCGCTTCCCATCGGCTTCCCCTCTCGGGTACACCTTAGGCCCCGGCTAACCCCCGGCGGATTGGCCTTGCCAGGGAACCCTTGGACTTACGGCGAGGAGGATTCTCACCTCCTTTATCGCTACTCATGCCGGCATTCTCACATGTGCACGCTCCAGTAAGCCTCTCAGCTTACCTTCACCGCTCTACACATCGCTCCCCTACCAACCCTTTCGGGTTCCGAAGCTTCGGTGTTATGCTTAGCCCCTTACATTTTCGGCGCAAGGATGCTCGACCAGTGAGCTATTACGCACTCTTTAAAGGATGGCTGCTTCTAAGCCAACCTCCTGGCTGTCTCCGCACCCCCACATCCTTTCTTCACACTTAGCATAAACTTCGAGACCTTAGCTGTCGGTCCGGGCTCTTTCCCTCTCGAGTATGAAGCTTATCCCACATACTCTGACTGCCATGCTCTAAGTTAGGGTATTCGCAGTTTGATAGGGTTCGGTAGGCCGCTAAGCCCCCTGATCCCTTTCAGCGCTCTACCCCCCTAACTC
>NZ_JANZZD010000085.1:0-231 GCF_026419595.1 Tepidiforma sp.
GTTGAGCCTTGCTCTCCGCCGATACGGGACGAAGTAAAACCTTTTAGTAGTCCCAGGAAAGGAAATCAAACGAGACTCCCTTAGTAGCGGCGAGCGAACGGGGACCAGCCCAAACCGTGCGGGTGTCATGGTGGCAGCCTTAGCTCGTACGGGGTAGCGGGACGTACACGGAGAGGTCTGCCAGCCTCTCAGGGAGTTACAAAACTGCCACTTAGCCGAAGTGAGTTGGAA
>NZ_JANZZD010000085.1:241-826 GCF_026419595.1 Tepidiforma sp.
CCCCGGAAGGGGAGTGAAATAGAACCTGAAACCCCGGATCCACAAGCCAGTGGAAGGACCAGAAGGTCCGACTGCGTGCCTTTTGCAGAATGAGCCAGGGAGTTGTCCTCAGCGGCAAGGTTAAGCCGTCAGGCGAAGCCGGAGCGAAAGCGAGTCCGAACAGGGCGCATAGTCGCTGGGGGCAGGCGCGAAGCGGAACGATCTACCCATGTCCAGGGTGAAGGACGGGTAACGCCGTCTGGAGGCCTGAACCAATCGGTGCTGCAACACAGTTGGATGAGGTGTGGATAGGGGTGAAAAGCCAATCGCGTTCCGTTATAGCTCGTTCTCCCCGAAATGCATCGACGTGCAGCGTCAGGCGTTCCTTCCCGGAGGTAGAGATACTGATTGGGCTAGGGCCCCGAAAGGGGTACCGAACCCAACCAAACTCCGAATGCCGGGATAGGTAGCCTGGCAGTGAGACTACGAGGGATCAGCTCCGTAGTCGAGAGGGAAACAACCCAGACCACCAGCTAAGGTCCCAAAGTCCATGCTAAGTGGAGAAGGATGTAGAGTCTCTAAGACAGCGAGGAGGTTGGCTTAGAG
>NZ_JANZZD010000086.1:0-813 GCF_026419595.1 Tepidiforma sp.
TCCCTCGGCCCCCCGGGGCTGTGGGGGGTTGTAGCCGGCTAAAGCCTTAACTCGTACAGGGCCACGTGCAGGGGGTGGCCCATGCGGGTTACCCGCTTCTCCCCCACACATACAAAACCCAGGCCCTCGTAAAAGCTGCGCAGTTTCGGGCGGTTGAAATCGGTGTCCAGGCGCAGAAAGGCCAAGCCTTCGGCCCTGGCCCGCTCCTGGGCCCAGGCCAGCATGGCCGCGGCCACCCCCTGCCCGGCCACCGCCCGCCGCACCGCCACCTTGTGCACGAAGGCCGAGGCGCCCGCCGGAACCTCGGGCCAGAAGAGGGGATCGGCGTGCTGGTAGATGAGGGTGCCAACGGCCTGCCCCTGCCCATAGGCCAGGAACAGCTCACCCTGCTGGGCCACCGGACGGAGCAGTTCGGGGGTGAGCTCCTCGAGGTGCCAGAGCGTCTGGCCCCGTTCCATCAGCCACCGGGCAGCTTCGCTGAGGATATCGGAAGCCACCGCGGCTTCCTCCACCGAGGCGGGCCGCATCTCCACCCTCAATCCCGCCCCCTGGGATCGAGCACGTCCCGCAGGGCATCGCCCAGCAGGTTGAAGGCCAGCACGGTGAGCAGAATGCCCATGGCCGGCGCGGTGGGGGCCCAGATGGCCTCGGCGATGTAGCTGCGGGTCTCGGAGACCATGGCCCCCCACTCCGGGGTGGGCGGCTGGGCCCCAAAGCCGATAAACGACAGGCCCGCGGCGGTGAGGATGGCCCCGCCCACATCGAAGCTGGCCTGCACAAAGACCGGTGTGAGGGTATTGGGCAGCAGATGGC
>NZ_JANZZD010000087.1:0-293 GCF_026419595.1 Tepidiforma sp.
CCCGTGGATCGCGGTCCCGCGATCGGCGTATGGCGACGCCGCCTCCGGCGTCTGCGGCAGCACTGCCGACGCCGGGCAAACTGATACGCGTGGGAGCGAGCTCGCTGTAATCACAGCGCACTCCGCAGTTGTTCGGGCGTGAGCCCGAGTACGCGGGCGCGATCGACCGCGTCCCGCCAAACGCGGGCGCGATCGCTCTGAGGCAACTGCGACGCGCGCGCCTCGCGCAGAAGTTCGACTAGCTCTTCGCGGTCCTGCGCCTCGAAGAGGTCGCCGAGCAGGTGCCCGAGCGG
>NZ_JANZZD010000087.1:303-782 GCF_026419595.1 Tepidiforma sp.
GACAGCTGCCTGCACTGCGTTGATCTCCGCAACTGCAGGCGGCGCAACCTCGACGCGTGCCCGTTCGGGGATCGTGTCGAGCTCCGACTCGTCGAGCATGCCGAGTCCGAGGATCGAGAGCGTCGCGCGACGCTTCGCCTTCGTCTCGGCCTTCATCAGCGCGTTGAGCGGATCGCTGACGGGGACGGTTGCGACTGCGGTTTCGCTGCGCCCGTTCGGGTGGGTCGCGCGACACATCGCGTAGATCATCTTCGTCCCCGCAACGTCGATGACCTTCGGTCCGTCGATGATCTCGCGGTTGAGTTTGTGGATCGCCGCGAGTTGATCGGTCGCGCCGCGCGTTGGATACAAGATCTCTTTGCCGTTGAGCCGCAAGATCGCGAACGGCTGCGTCGCTGCAGTCAGCCCCAGCGACTCGCACATCTGGACGTAGTACTTCGCCCGCTCCGCAGGCGAGAGCGCGGAGATGTCTCCACGCA
>NZ_JANZZD010000088.1:0-776 GCF_026419595.1 Tepidiforma sp.
CGCTACTGGGGCGCTCCAATCCCTATGATATACTGCGACCACTGTGGCATAGTGCCCGTACCTTATGAAGATTTGCCGGTGATTCTGCCCTTGGATGCCGAAATTCCCAAGACTGGAGAAAATGCCCTCCTTCACCACGAAGGGTATCTCCACACTACCTGTCCACAGTGCGGCGGCCCGGCGCGTCGTGAGACGGACACCATGGACACGTTCATGTGTTCCTCCTGGTATCAGTACGCCTACCTTAGTCCATACTACCGCGAGGGCGAACCGGTAAACGGCGAGGACACACCCTGGGATCCGGCAGAGCTGGCCTATTGGGCGCCGGTGGACACATATACCGGCGGCGCAGAACACGCTGTCATGCACCTGCTCTACACCCGCTTCTTCACTAAAGCCCTGCGTGATGCAGGCTTGGTGAACTTCGACGAGCCGATGCTCCAATACCGCTATCAGGGCATTATCCTGGGCGAACCGCGACGCGGCGATGTCGTCAGCGTGGAAGGCGCATGGGAAGGCAATGCGTTCAAAGCCCAGCGCATTACCGTGTACCCGTTCGACCAACCCGAAACCTGGCCCGCCTTTGAAAAGAGCGAAACGCATATTTGCGGCGAAGTCATGTTGCGCGAGGATGCGGGCTTACGCATAGCGGTGGATGAGAAGACGTTGATTATCGTCCACGCTAACGAAACAACCCCCCCCCTAACTGCCGATGGAAAACCGATGGCATACAAGAGCATCCTCTACCACCTGGAAGTAGAGAAGATGTCTAAGAG
>NZ_JANZZD010000089.1:0-364 GCF_026419595.1 Tepidiforma sp.
GAACCGGGCTCCGAGGTGGACATCGAATTGCGGCTCGGCCCCTTGCGGCTGCGCTGGGCGGCCCGCCACACCGCATATCGCGAGAATCAGTTCTTCTGCGATGAGCAGGTGCAGGGACCGTTCCGCGTCTGGCGGCACCGGCACGGCTTCGAGCGGCAGCCGGACGGGCGTTGCCTTCTGACGGACGACGTGGAGTTCTCGCTTCCGCTGGCTCCCGTTTCCGACTGGCTCGCGGGCTGGGCCGTAAAACGCATGTTGCGAAAAATGTTTGCAGAGCGGCATGCCCGCACCGCGGCAGCCTGCGGAGTCCGGTTGCTGGCAGGCGGGGCCCGCTGAACAACGCGGCCTCACTCGGCCGGCTCGG
>NZ_JANZZD010000089.1:374-752 GCF_026419595.1 Tepidiforma sp.
GAGATGTGTATAAGAGACAGTTGCGCTGCTTGGCGATGATCAGCTCCGCCTTGCCGCGCAGGTCTTCGCGGTCCTTGTGGTAGACCTCCGGGCGGAAGATGAAGGCCACCATGTCGGCGTCCTGCTCGATGGAGCCGGACTCGCGGAGGTCGGAAAGCTGGGGCCGGTGGTCGCCCATGCGCTGCTCGGGCGCGCGGCTCAACTGGCTGAGCACAAGGAACGGCACCTCGAGGTCTTTCGAGAGCAGCTTCAGGCCGCGGCTGAGCGCGCCCACCTCCTGCACGCGGTTGGCGTTTCGGCCGAGCGAGGGCGCGGGCATGAGCTGGAGATAGTCGACCACGACGAGGCCGAGCGGCACATCGAGCGTGTGCTTCAGCT